>DAOUPV010000018.1 GCA_030625965.1 Clostridia bacterium | reverse complement strand
AGCATTTTCCCCATCTCCAGCATCAACGGCTCCACACCCTGATGGTGCAGTGATGACGTGGGTAAGATTATATCCGTCTTGCGCATATCCAGCGCCTGGCGAATGATTTTCATGTGATTGGGCCATCTGCCTCTCGATATCTTATCGGCTTTGGTGCAGGCTATGATAACCTTTGGTTGAGTGTTCTTGAGCCAACTATACATCTGGACATCCTCTACGCTCGGTTTGTGACGCATATCCACCAAGAGCACCGTCGTAATCAGGTTGCGTCTTCTCTCCAGATAGGTGTTGATCATCTGGCCCCACTGCTTTTTCATATCTTTGGGTACTTGAGCATATCCGTAACCAGGAAGATCCACCAGATAAAATGATTCATTCATCATGTAGAAATTGATGGTCCTGGTCTTACCCGGTTTCCCGCTGATCCTTGCCAGATGTTTGCGATTGGCTATCCTGTTGATCAGGGAAGATTTTCCCACATTGGAGCGTCCAACCATGGCAATTTCCGGCATATCATGCTCTGGATACTGCTCCTCGTAAACTGATGTACAGATATACTCTGCGCTTTTAATGATCATTCTATTTCTCCAAGGCTACCGCCAGAACATCCTCTACCGTTTCGGCAAGTACGATGTTCAAATCCTCCTGCACTTCTTTAGGTATATCTTCGATATTCTTTTCATTCTCCTTGGGAATGATAACTGTCTTGATGCCGGCCCTATGTGCAGCCAATACCTTCTCTTTCAAACCACCGATGGCCAATACGCGTCCACGTATGGTCACCTCTCCGGTCATTGCCACATCTTTTTTAACCTTGCGGTCCAGGAAGATCGAACTCAACGCCGTGACCATGGTCACACCAGCTGAAGGTCCGTCTTTGGGGATCGCGCCTTCCGGATAGTGGATATGGATATCCATTTCCTTGTTGAGGTTCTCCGGCACCTTATACGTCTCCGCATTGCTCCTCAGATAGGTGAGTCCAGCACTTGCAGACTCCTTCATCACATCACCCAGCGAACCAGTCAATTGTAGCTTTCCGGTTCCATTCATGACAGATGCCTCAACAGGTAAGATGGTTCCACCCACGGAAGTAACAGCCAGACCCATGACCAGGCCTTTTTCACTTTCCTTGGCCATTTCGTCCTTACGGTACGGAGGTACACCTAGTAGTTCTTCCACTTTCGCTTCATCAACCACAATCTTCTTCTCGCCCAGCAGGAAAAGCTTGGCGGATTTTCTAAATATGGTCCCGATGGAACGTTCCAGGCTCCGTACTCCAGCCTCTCTGGTGTACTGGTTGATAATCTTGGCGATGCCATCATCCAGCATCTGGATATCCTTCTTTTCCAAACCGTTCTCTTTCAATTGCTTGGTTACAAGGTGTCGCTTGGCGATTTCCAGCTTCTCCAGTTCGGTATAACTGTTCACCTCAATGGTTTCCATACGGTCCAAGAGTGGTCTGGGAATGGTGTGGGCCACATTGGCTGTCGTGATGAACAACACCTTCGACAGGTCGTATGGCACCTCTATGTAGTTGTCAGAAAATGAATTATTCTGTTCCGGATCGAGGACTTCCAGTAGTGCTGAGGAAGGATCGCCCTTGTAGTCGCTGCCAAGCTTGTCCACTTCGTCCAGCAAAATGACCGGATTGACGGTTCCCGCTTTTTTCATCGATTGGATGATACGTCCCGGCATAGCGCCGATATATGTCTTCCTGTGTCCCCGGATTTCTGCCTCATCGTGCACACCGCCCAAAGAAAGACGGACGAATTTACGATTCAGTGCCCGTGCCACTGACTTGGCCAGGGAGGTCTTGCCTGTTCCCGGCGGTCCTACCAGACATACGATCGGGCCCTTCATATCTTTCTTCATCTTGCGTACTGCCAGATATTCAAGGATACGCTCCTTGGGTTTTTCCAGACCGTAATGGTCCTCATCAAGGATTTTCTGCGCCTTGTTCAGATCCAGGCGGTCACGACTTTTTTCCTGCCAGGGAATGTCCAGCATCCAGTCGATATAGTTACGCATGACCGAAACCTCAGCTACCGCGCTCGGTGTGCGGTAAAGACGTTCGATCTCTTTCTTGACTTTCTCGTAGGCTTCTTCTGGCATTCCTGAAGATTCCAACTTGTCTAGAAGTTCTTCGTTTTCACTTTCCTTGTCGTCTTTGTCATCCAGTTCGTTCTGAATGGCCTTGATCTGTTCCTTCAGGTAGTATTCCTTCTGGGACTGGTCGATCTGTTCCTTGACCTTTTCTGCAATCTTTCTTTCCAGCTCGGCAACCTGTTTTTCACGAACCAGAATCTGACAGATCACTTCCAGGCGCTCCTTGATGTCGATGGCTTCCAGAATGCTCTGGCGGTCCTCCAAGGCGATGCTCAGGTGTGATGCAATGATATCCCCTAGTGCCGCGCTATCGTTCAAATTCTCCACGATGGCAATCGTATCGTTGGATATCTTGTTGCTGATCACCGCGTAATCCTTGAAGTCCTGAATGGCCGTGCGCATCAGAGCTTCCAGCTCTAGATCATCGTCAATGGAATGCTCGTCATAAAGATACTCCACTTCTGCCTGGTACGTGTCATTTTCATCAATAAAACGATGCAGTCTGGCACGTGTTACCCCTTCCACCAATATGCGGACCGTAGTTCCTGGTAGTCTCAGGAGTTGCTTCACTTCAGCGATTACGCCGATGTCGTAAATATCTTCTTCCTGGGGCTCTCCTTGTTGGGGATCGATTTGGGAAGACAGGAAGATTCTTCTGTCCTCGTCCATCGCCAAATCCACCGACTTGAGTGATTTATCTCTGCCAACATCCAGATGCATAACCATGTGCGGATACACAACCACACCCCGAAGGGGTAGCATGGGAATGGTTTCCAACAATCCTAGTTCATCATCTATGATGGTGTCAATCGTATATTCTTTTTCTGCCATATTGTCACCTCAATTTCTAGTTAAAAGGGCAACAGATAACTGCTGCCCTTTTTTATTACGCAATTTCCTCGGCCTTTTTCTTCTTGCCGTCTTTTGTCTTAAGAATCGGTTTACTTCTGTTTATGACCGTATCTTCAGTCACTGTACATTGAATCACATCAGTCCTGGATGGAACCTCGTACATGATATCCATCATGACTTCCTCGATGATCCCTCGTAAGCCACGAGCACCGGTCTTGCGTGTCAGTGCTTCCTTGGCGATGGCCATCAATGCTTTCTCTTCGAACAACAAATCGATGTTCTCGTAGGCAAGCAAATGCTTGTACTGCTTCACCAGGGAGTTCTTAGGCTCTGTCAGGATATTCATCAAGGCTTCCTCGTCCAGCTCTTTCAGAGTGACAGCTACAGGAAGTCTTCCGATGAACTCAGGGATCAGGCCGAATTTCAACAGATCCTCTGGAGACATCTTCTCCATCAGGGCATCTGAGGACTTTAGGCTTTTCTCCTGGATGTCCGCACCAAAACCTATGGTCTTAGCATTGACTCTTCTACCAATGATCTTTTCCAGACCTTGGAAAGCTCCACCACAGATGAATAGGATATTTTCCGTATTGATCTTCAGGTATTCCTGATGTGGATGCTTCCTACCTCCTTGTGGAGGTACGTTGGATTCAGTTCCTTCGATAATCTTGAGCAATGCCTGCTGAACACCTTCTCCGGAAACATCCCGGGTAATCGAAGGGTTCTCAGATTTTCTGGCGATCTTGTCGACTTCATCAATGTAGATGATGCCTTTTTCCGCCTTCTCGATATCATAGTCAGCCGCCTGCACCAGACGCAGAAGAATGTTCTCCACATCCTCACCCACATAACCGGCCTCGGTTAAAGTGGTGGCATCGGCGATAGCAAACGGAACTTTCAGTATTCTGGCCATAGTGGTGGCCAAAAAGGTTTTACCACTTCCGGTCGGTCCAACCAGCAAGATGTTGGACTTGGTCAGCTCCACATCGGAATCTTTCGACTTGTGGCTACCGATCCGCTTGTAGTGATTGTAAATGGCAACACACAAAGCCTTCTTGGCTTTGTCCTGGCCGATCACATAATCATCGAGCGCCGCTTTCATTTCTTGAGGTTTCGGCATATCACCCATCTCAAGGTGAGAAGTGATGGTCTCTCCGAATTCATCCTCCATGATATGGTTACAAAGCTCGATACATTCATTACAAATGAATACGCCTGGGCCTGCAACCAGATGTTTTACTTCTGCTTGGCTTTTGCCGCAAAAAGAGCAAAACAGCTGATCATCTTTTTTCGATGTCATATTGTACCCTTCTCCTTTAATTCTTCTTCTGCATAACTTCGTCGATCAGGCCATATGCTTTGGCCTCCTCGGCTGTCATGAAATTATCCCGGTCTGTATCCTTCTCGACTCGATCCACAGGTTGTCCTGATCTTTCAGAAAGTATACGGTTCAAATCTGCTTTCATCTTGATAATACGCTTGGCTTGGATCTCGATGTCAGTCGCCTGGCCTTGAGCGCCGCCCAGCGGTTGGTGGATCATAATCTCTGCATTAGGCAAAGCATAACGCTTGCCTATCGTACCAGCCGCCAGTAGGAATGCGCCCATACTGGCTGCCATACCCACACAGATGGTTACGACGTCACATTTGATGTATTGCATGGTGTCATAAATGGCCATCCCAGCGGTAATGGAACCACCTGGGCTGTTGATGTATATATAAATCTCTTTTTCAGCATCTTCGCTTTCCAAAAACAGAAGCTGGGCGATCAAGAGGTTAGCTACAGCGTCATCAATCTGTCCACCTAAGAAAATAATCCTGTCTTTTAGAAGTCTTGAGTAGATGTCATACGATCTCTCGCCATGACCTGTCTGCTCTACAACCATGGGTACCAACGGTGCCATAATAATCACGACCTTTCTTCGTATAGCTTGTATATAGTAAGAGGTACAGGAATACAAGATTCCTGTACCCAATTATATACTAGTTTGTTTATCAATCCTACTTTTCTTCGTTAACTTCAGTGATTTTTGCTTCAGCCTGAATCAGATCTACAGCTTTTTCGAATGCGATGCTGTGCTTCAAGGATTTAGTTTCACCCTGTGCATCAAAGAATGCTTTCAGGTTTTCTTTTTCCTGCCCGTACATAGCCGACATTCTCTCCAGCTCTTGATCTATGTCTTCGTCGGAGACCTCGATATTCTCAGCCTTCACTACAGCTTCCAGCGTCAAGTCGATCTTCACTTGCATTTCTGCTCTGGGTTTGTATTCCTCTTTAACTTTGTCCATGTCCAGACCTGAGAATTCTAGGTATTGGTCCAAAGTAGCACCCTGTTGAGACAGTCGCTGCTCCAGATCTTTCACATAGCCATCAATTTTGGTGTCGATCATGGCTTCAGGAATTTCCACAGTCGCGTTTTCAGCAGCTTTTTCCATCAGGTCCATGCGCAATCCATTGACACTCTGTTCTTCCAGAGCCTTGGTCATTTTTTCTTCGATATCTTTTTTTAGCTCGTCCAAAGATTCGAACTCACTTACATCCTTTGCGAACTCGTCATCAAGTTCAACCAGGGATTTTCTCTTCATGCCCTTCAGGTTCACTTTGAAGTTTGCATCTTTACCTTTCAGGTTATCTGCATGGTACTCTTCAGGGAAGGTGACTTTCACTTCTTTTTCCTCACCGATGACCATGCCGACCATTCCCTCCTCGAATCCGGGGATGAACGATCCTGTACCAATCTCCAAGGAGTGGTTCTCAGCTTTGCCGCCGTCGAACGCTTCGCCGTCTACGAATCCTTCGAAGTCCATCAAAGCGATGTCGCCGTGGGCCAATGCACCCTCTTCGATATCTTCTATCTTAGCATAACGGTTTCTCATGGTTTCAATTTCATGATCAACCATATCTTTTTTTACTTCGGTAGCGGTCTTATTCACTTCAAGACCTTTGTAGTCACCTAGTGTAACTTCTGGTTTCACCTGAACTTTGGCTTTGAAGAGCAATGCTTTGTCTTTCTCGCAGATCACTAGTTCAACATCCGGTCTGTCGATCGGCTCGAAATCTTCTTCGGTGATCGCCTTGAAGTACGCACCGGGAATCACCTCATCAGCCGCTTCAGCCAGAATAGCCTCTACACCGATGTTCTTTTCCAAAAGAGCCGTAGGAACTTTGCCCTTACGGAATCCATCGATTTCCACCTTGGTGCCCATTTTCTTGACAGCAGCCTGATAGGCTTTTGCAAAATCCTCTTGGGAAACCTCTATCTCTAAACCAACAAAATTCTTTTCTAATTTTTCTACTTTCACAGACATATTATCCTCCTAGACACTTCGGTAATTTATTTTCATAATATTGTTATCCTTATATATAAAAACATAAAAACACACATAATACAATACCTCGGCAAGATTAACCTGCCGAGGTATCAATTTTTGGAGCGGAAGACGAGATTCGAACTCGCGACCCTCGCCTTGGCAAGGCAATGCTCTACCACTGAGCCACTTCCGCATATGTGGTGCGGGTGAGAGGACTTGAACCTCCACGGTTTTCACCACTAGATCCTAAATCTAGCGCGTCTGCCAATTCCGCCACACCCGCACTTATGGTACCCCATCCGCGACTCGAACGCGGGACACCCTGATTAAAAGTCAGGTGCTCTAGCCAACTGAGCTAATGGAGCATATTTGGGGTGGATGATGGGACTCGAACCCACAACATCCAGAACCACAATCTGGCGCTCTACCTTTGAACTACACCCACCATATGAAGTACACGTCATCTCTGACGCAAGTGTTATTATATAGAGTCAGCTATTAAAATGCAATAGTTTTTTATGTTTTTTTGCAATTTTAGCTATACCTCAGGAATTGCTATTCAAACCGATGGTTCCCTGCACCGGACGCAGTGCTTCAATGACAAAAGCGATGTGCTCCGAAAGCCCTACTCCCAGCTCTTCAGCCCCTTTACGGATATCCTCCCGGCTGACAGCGGCGGCAAAACGTTTGTCCTTCATCTTCTTGGTCACACTCTTCACTTTCAGACCATCCAGACTTCTGGATGATCTTACCAAGGCGTATGCGATTATGAATCCGCAAAGCTCATCCACTGCAAACAGCGTCTTGGCCATACGTGACTCACGGGCTACGCCGCTGTATTTGGCATGACCCATAATGGCTTTCACCCATTCCTCCTCAACACCTAATTCCCTAAGGATCCTGGCGCCTTCGAAAGGATGCTCCTTTTCCGTGGGATAGCGTTGGTAATCGAAGTCGTGAATCAGACCCACGATACCGTAGCTCTCCTCATCTTCACCGAATGACCTGGCGTAGGCTCTCATGACCGCTTCCACGGCAAAAGCATGCTGCAACAGTCCCTTTTTATCCGTATACTCTGTTAATAGTTCATACGCTTGTTCTCTATTCATATCTTCTCCTTGTATTATGAACATATAGCAAAGCTATAGTTCTGCAATCTTTTGATATAATTCACATATTGCTTTAGATTAGTTCTGTTTCCAATAGATTTGACTATTTCGTTTAGGCTCTAACCACATACTAAATGTTCTTTTGTTAATGAGTTGATGACACTCTGATGCTTTATCTCGGGCAAGGTTACATGACATAGACGTTTATAGACTGCAGCAACTTTTTAGAAAAGGATGTGTCGCTATGATCTATGCAGGTATCGATGTCACCAAAAACAAACATGACTGTTTTATAATTGACTCGGAGGGTGAAATCATTCATAACGTGTTCACCTATTTAACCAGCTTGGATATCTCCTTGAATTCCGGCTTGGCCGAGCTCTCCAGCAATTCGAGTAGCAGGGATTCCGTGGTGGTCAGTATAGCCCCTGCCTTCTGAATACGGGTTAGCGCTACATCCCTGTCGAGCACTTTGCGTGAAGACAATGTATCAACTGGCAGCACGCACTGGTAACCTTGCTTCTGCAGGTCCAACACCGATTGCAACAAGCAAATATGGGTTTCGATCCCGAGAAGGATCAATGTCTTCTTTTGGATTTCCTTGAGAATCTCCTGGATCTCCGGTTCTGCCGCTATGCTGAATGCCTGTTTCTCAATATATTTCTGCAGGTCTCCCAAAAGGGTGGTGATCGGCTCTACTGTTCTACCCAATCCTTTTGGATATTGCTCGATCACCGCGATAGGAATCCCCAACACCCTCATGCCCTTCAATAACTTGGTGGACTGCTCAAGAAGTACCTGCGGTTCGTGCATCACCGGTAGCAGCTTTTCCTGGATATCTACTGTGATGCAAAAGCAATCCTCGCGTTTGATTCTCATGCTATTCCCCCCGATATGATGCTAAATCCTGATCTACCACTAGTGCAAAGGCTTTCATGCATGCCCTAAGAACCAAATTATCCGCATCGTACTCTTTTGAATCGATGGAACAGATAGGCAGCAGATGCAGCGAAGTGCCTGTTAAAAAGGCAGCATCCATACCATCGAGGTCCGCCCTTCCGATCTTGACCATCTGCAGCTCATAGCCAGCATCCTTGATGGCCAGTTCCGCATACCTTCTGGTGATACCTGGCAACACATCCGTGGCCGGTGTTAGTACCATTCCATCCTTAATAAAGAATACGTTGCATTTGGAACCTTCTGTCACCAGGTCCTGGTCATTGACCAGAAGCACTTCGAAAACCTGCTTTTCATTAACCAGTTCCTGAATTCTTTCCTTATAGTCATCATCCCAGACCTTATCCTCCGGGTTGGACCGCTCAATAGACGCAGCCGTCAGGCGGATACCATTGTTATATGCCGTTTCGTCCGGGTAGGAGCTTGACACAAACCCCATCGCCAACCGGTATGCCCCACCAGCCAATATCTTAACATTACAGCTGATTCCGGAATTTTCATTTTCTTTGATCAAGGCAGCCAATACCCGTGGGATATCCGTCCGTTCAGCGTATCCCATTTTGGTAAGGCTTCGGTTCACCCGTTCCACATGCGCTTCCAGAAACAGTGGTTTTCCCTCAATGACTCTCAGGACATCGTATGTGGCTGACTGCTCTTCGGAAAGAACACGCTCCGTATCTACGAAAGACCCATCCAAATACATCTTGTTATAGATTGCCTTCATTATTTATTCCTCGCTAGCATCTTCCATCTCATAGAAATAGATCTCTTTTTCCATATTTCCAAGATCCCCATCACCTGCAGGCACTGTGATGATCTGCGCATTGCCATCGCTGATGAATTTGGCTTCAGGATGGTTCACGAAATACTCCAGGTATGAGTACATCCCCACGTTATCCACGTTCATCTCGCTGGCTCTGACTCTGGGAAGGCTGAGTGCGTTGAAACGTTCATCATACGGTGAATAAGCCGGATTGCTACCAACGTTCAGGATGGCCAGATTCTCGTAGGTTACGCCCTCATAACTACCCTCATGCAGGTATATCTCCAACTCGTCGGCTCTGGGTCTGGAGCCAAAAGGTAGTGCAATCGTATTGACCTTATATGTTTCAGCCTCAATCATGTCTTCCAGGTTCTGTGCCTGTTGGCCGATTTCTTTCTGAATCTTCGCAGCATCCGCATCCTTGAAATTGGGATGGTTCGACGTATGGTTGCCGATATCCATTCCTTGCTCAATGATGAAATTGATTTTGGCTACTTCTTCATCACTTGAGCCAAAAGCGCTGGGACCGTCGGCGAAAAAGGTCACTTCAAGGGGGAAGTCCGGATGGGTCTCATGGAACGAAAGCAGTATGCCTACTGCACACTCCGGGTCGATGGACCCGTCATCCATATATCGTATATTGTTCTCTCTGGCATCATCGAAGGTGATGATAATTGGTGTGTATCCCTGCTCAGTCGTGATATTTCCCGTAGCGAAGTCTGTCAGGCTTAGCGGCCTGTAGCCTTGTTCGTACAACGTATTAAGATCCCTTTTAAAATTATCCGGGGTTCGCACCCAGTCCTGCTCCTCATCCCCGATATTATGGTACATCAACACCATGACCTTACCCAGTTCATTAGGCTTGAGGGATAGATCGATCAGTTCCTTGGGATCGATGGGTTCAGGTTCCGGAAGCTCCTCTGGAATTACCCGCTCCACGACCACTTCCTGCTCGGATGCTTCTGTCAGGTCTGCGTCTTCAATAGCAACTGCCTGACTTTTACAGCCAGCCACCAGTACCAGCGCCAGTAATACAATGATGATACCTACTTTTTTTCTCATGTCCTGTCTCCTTCTGTCATTACTGAATGCCTGGCGTATAGCGAGGCATGCGCAAAATAAATCCAGATACCTGGTCTCCTTGCAACACTTCCATGTCGCCTGATGACTCTTCCAGAATCTCCCTTAGCAAGAGAAGTGCTTCAACCAAGTTTTTCCTGGCCGGAGTAGCCTCCTCATGATACACATTATTAATAAAATCTTCTATCGTAAATTCCTCGATAACCATAGGTTTGGCCCAAAAGATTTTGAACTGCAGCTTGGTATAGTCCAACATATCAGACACCGTCTCCAAATAGATCTTGGTTGAGTCTCCGGTATATTCATCCATCCGCATGATCAGGCCATCCAGTAGCTTGACCAATTTCTTGCGGTCGATATACAACATGGAATTTTCGTAGGGTTCGATAAGATGTATATTCTTTTTCCCTGTCTTGTTTTGTTCTCGGATCTTCTTCAACTGTTCTATGAATTTGTAACTGGAGACGATCTCACTTCTAAGCCGTATCCTGGTTTCTGCACCCTGGGTATAAAGGCTAAGATCCTCCAACAGTTCCCCGATTTGTTTAATGATCAGCTCCAGTTGTTCCTGGGAATCAGTCTCCGTATCTCCCATGGTCTCAACTTGTTCCATTGTTTCCACAAGATCATCATAGACATTCTTCACATACAGTCGGTTGTGTTCCTTCTCCTTCAGTCTATTTTGCATCGAAATCATCAGACTGTTCTTCATCAGGCTGAAATCGTCACACAGATCTCCCAGTTCATTATTGGTATCGCAGCTCATCTCGAAGTCCAGCTGACCTTGGGCGATACGTCTGGTAGAAACGCGCAATGCCTTGACTGGTCGCAGGATTTCCCGGTAGATTACGACCAAGATCAAAATGCCAGCCAGCAATAGTGCTGCCGCTCCGAAGTAGAATGGTTGCATGAAGAAATCTGCCATTTGGCTGTAAATGCTCTCTTCAATCTCTATGGGATCATCCACGATGATGGCATAGGCCACCACTTCATTTCCTTCACTGATAGGCCGGATGTATTTACCGTTGGTGGAAAAAAGGTCACCCTGCTCTGATATGAGCTTCAGCTCATACTCCATGTTCAAGCTGCTTCTCACTTCTGTTGGATACTTGGAATCGTAAAGCAGGATACCGTCCTTACGGACCACCCTGAGATGTGCGTTATATCTTTCAAGAGACAGCTCTACGCCGGTACTGATATAGTCTACACCGAGATATTGATCATAGGCAACTTCTACATGGTCGAAAACCTGATCGTAGGTGGTATATCTCTCACGGAACATCTTCTGAACTGTGTCCTTCTCCACGATGTTCATGTTATAGCGGTACAAGCCCAACGTAATGAGGACAGGCACCAGCATGAGGAGCAGTATTATGGATGTTAGTTTTATGCTTAGTCTACTTCTACGCACAGATTTTCCTCCCTGTCACCAGTTAAGTTGTAACATATTCATCCTAGCATTTTAAAAGCCCTTTTACAAACCTAAATGGACTTACTCAATCCTGCCAGCTTCTGGCCGTAACAGGCCAGGTAGCGTGCCGCATCGGCTTGTTTCACACCATAGTCCTGCCAGTGATCCTTTTCCAGATCTCCGGGACGGTCCGCCAACAGAGCCAGTCCCTGTGGTGCCTGATATTCACCCAGCCCGACAGGCATCATCTGAGTTGCCAGATAGTAGTGCATGATATCCGCTAGAACTCGTTCCTGTCCACCGTGCCTCGCTCCACCCACACAGACAGCAGCGCCGTATTTTCCGGCTAAAAAGGAGTGATCCTTTTCCTGGTCGAAGGAGCATAGAGCATTGGTTCGCTCCATCAGGGTCTTGAGCAATGCACTCATGTTGCCGAACAATACCGGTGAACACATGACCAACACATCTGAATCAACCATGGCCTGCAAAACGTCAGCGGCATCGTCTTTTCTGGTGCAGCTCATCCAACCACCCGGCAGCAGCCTTCCCTGATCATCCCGTGGGTGGCAATGCTCGTGACAGACACCCTCACAACGGGCAATTTTCTTGTCACCTAGGTACACCAAATGAGTACTAGCACCCGCATCTTCCGCACCTTTCAATAACAATTCAGCAGCCCTATAACAATTGCCTTTTCTCTGACTTCCCACGATGGCCGTGATTTTCATGAATTTTCCTCTTTCTTTCCTAATTGACTCTCATATATTATACTATGATATGAAAGATCTACATACAAATGTTTATATATAGAAAGGAAATCTATGAATCTGAATCACTCTGACCTAAAACGCTTCATAAAGATCCTGATACTGGCCTTGCTGGTGATCATGTATCTGACGCTGCCCCAGTTTTTCGGGACCCAGATCCGTAACCTGATCTTCATCCTTTTCTTCATTGCGCTATTCTTCCTACCAAACAAATGAGGGCTCCTAGGAGCCCTCATTATTATTGTGCAGTCCAGCCACCATCGGCAGTGATCTCTGACCCAGTACTGAAGATTGATTCATCTGAGGCCAGGTATAGATCCGCATAGGCGATATCCATAGGCCTGCCGATATACCCGATGGGATGCATCTTGCTGACCTTGGCAAAATACTCATCCTTGGTAAGGCCTGAATCGGCCGCTTCTTTCTCAGTAAGTGAGGTATGTACATAACCGGGATGAACCGAATTCACCCGGATCTTATACCCTTTCTCTCCGCATGCCAAGGCGGCGGACTTGGTTAGGATTGTTACCGATCCTTTGGAGGCACAATAGGCTGCCAGTCCCGCTTCACCTACCTGTCCGTCAATGGAAGATCGATTCACGATGGAGCAGTCCTCACCGTTGTTCTTCATGTTGATGATTCCATATTTGGTTCCAAGGAAAACGCCTGTAGAATTGATGCCCATCAGCCAGTTCCACTCTTCGAGTGTCGTGGTTTCGACATCTTTTCCCAAGGATACACCAGCATTATTCACCAAAACGTTCACTTTACCATACTTTTCAATCGTATAAGCAAAGAGTTTTTTCCATGCTGCCTCCTTGGAAACATCCAAGAAGCAGAAGCTGGCCTCGAAACCCTCATCCTTGATCTTTCCGGCCAGCGCCTCTCCTGCTTCCACATTAATATCCCCGATTACAACTTTAGCGCCCTCTCTCGCAAAAAGCAGGCAGTCCGCCTCACCGATACCCAAGGCCCCGCCTGAAATAACAGCTACCTTACCAATCAGTCTCTCCATAGTACTCTCCTCTCATGGGTGCACTTTACGCACACAGCCAAGCATGCTCGTCAAATATCATACTTGGCTCGTTCCCCCCCGATCAGTTTGGGACGCGTCCTAGCCGCAGTAACATGGGCCAGTCCTATGCTTTTAATAGACAGTCGCACCGGTATGGCCACCCGTTTCAGGTGCATCCCAATAAATGTATCTCCAATATCGATTCCGGCGTCCGCCATAATGGCCTCAACCATAGCTGGATTTTCCAGATATCGGTAATAGGCACTGCTGAATGAACCTCCCGCCTTGGGGTGAGGCACCACCCTCACACGATCCAGGCAATTTCGCTCGGCATAGTCCGCATCGACGACCAAAGCCCGGTTCAGGTGTTCGCAACACTGAGTTGCCAGGTACAGGCCATGGTCCTTGATTAGTGGCAGTATGGCCCCAATGATCAGTTCTCCCAGCTGCGGGGCTGAATTTTTCCCGATGACTGAGCCGGCAATCTCACTGGTGCTGCAACCGATGACCAGCAGATTTCCTGGTGAAAGTGCACTGGCCTCAATCAGCTCCCGTACTGCCTCTCTGGCATCTTGTACGATGCTTCTTTCCAAATCATAGTTCATTTCCATCATTCGAATCTCCTCACTAAATTATTAACTTATCGCGCTTGGTACGCTTTGCCGAGCCAGTTTCCTTCATCTTCCAAGTAACAAATGCGGCCAACAGCGATGGCATTGAAAACAAAAAAATTACAGTTCTAAGAGTCATGAATTCAGTCAGATAGCCACCCAGAAAGGGTGAAACGAAGGCGGCAAAGAAGCCAGCGGAAAGCATGAGTGCATACACTGCACCCACCTTTTCCGGTGTCATATTCTCAAATTCCATGGGCATGGTGAAAAGAGCAGGCGCCCAACCAGCGTTGCCGAATCCGGATAGGAATATGCCGATCATTCTTCCAGTTCCGTCAAGATACAAGGCCATGGTCGTGCCCACAAAGATCATAATATGCAGGGGCCAGGTAAAGGGTTTTCTGAGCCCGATCCTGCCCATGGCGATACCACAGCTAAACCCAGCAATGATTCCCGCGATGGGGAATATCGACATCAGGTATGAGGATCTGGCCAGTGTCATCATGGCCTCTGTATAGAAGAAGGTAGCCAAATAGGTGGCAACGAATTGAAAACTCCACATATCGCAGGCATCCGCAATCGTGAGCAATATCACCTGTTTGTTACCGATTATTTCCTTAAGGATATTTCTGTCCAGCTTTTCTTCCACCCGGACAACCGATCTCTCTTTTTCCTGGTAGTATTTTTGCCAGAGTATGAGTGCCCCCAGGGAAAACACACCTGGCAGAGCCAAGGTGATTCGCCAGGAAGACCCAAAGAATTGGAAGACCGGTATGGTTAAGATGAATGTCATGGCTGTTGCAAAATAGGGTAACAGGGAGTTGATCGTGTTAAGATAAGGTCTCTCCCCTTCAGAAAAGTAAGTCATGATTACGGTGCCGGCGACCGGCAGGCAAAATCCGAATCCTATTCCAATTAGAATCCTTGCTGATAAAAGTATCCAGAACTTAGTGACCACCAGATTCATAAATGATCCCAGTGCCATCAGCACGAGTGCGATACTAAACGTGTGCTTAATGCCGATTCTTATAAAAAGCTCACCCAGAAACATACCTGAAATAGCTGTTATGAGTCCGATTACGGACATGCTCAGTCCAGCTTGCATCATGTTCATCCCCAGGTCATCCACGATGAGCGACAGGAACGGAGCCGGTGCAAACCACAGGATGTTCTGCATCATCAGGCCTAGGAACATGACCGTGACAATCAGGTAGCGATGGCTTGTATTCCTCATATTCACCTAGCTTTCGTTAAAGAAAAGCAGATCTGCCCCGAAGAGCAGATCTGCATACAGGCAACATTGTGGTGAAGTTTAAAACTCTTTTTCGCCGTCAGGAGTAACCATCCATACAGGATCTTTCTTCCAACGGAAAGCTGCCATGAAGGCAATCAGCACTACGCCGATACCCATGTACCAGCCCCAGCTGATCCAGGCACCAGTCGGAAGACCGAGAGCACACAGGATGGCGATGCCGATAGCGATGAAGAATGCAAACCATCTGAATCCTTGGCCGCCTTTAAGAATATATGGTCGATTCCACTCGGGATGATTGATAGCAATTCTGGTCGATGAGTACATGGTGATGGTGTAAGCGATGGCCACGGAAAGTGCCATAACTGTGAAGAAGTCTTCCAGATAGGTACCAGCATTCATGATGAAGATGGCGCCCAGAGAAAGTCCCAATACTACCAGGTTAGGAACGATTGGTTGCTGATGCTTATTAACTTTGGAGAAGATTTTAGGCAAGAAGCCCTGTCTGCCCATAGCGAACATCAGACGTACTGTGGAAATCCAGAAACCCAGGATACAGGTACTGATAGTGAACAATACGGCTGTTACCCCAAAGAACAAGGCATATCCATACCAACCGAATGTATTTTCGATTACTTTAATGGCTACGAACGGAACATTGGTACCTGCCGCAGTAAGAGTAGTCCAGTCGCCCATCCCTGCAAGAGCAAAGAAGAAGAATACATACAGTGCGCCACATGTAATTACAGAACCCAAGATGGCTTTACTTGTATCAGTAATCGGGAAGTCACCTTCCTCAACCAACTGGGGAACTGTTTCGAAACCGAAGTACGGTGTAACGATGAGCGCGGTACCGATAATCCAACCGGGTATCCCACCAGTTCCTGCAGCTCCACCACCGGCATGTGCCGATTGGAAGAAAGGAGTAAAGTTAGCGATATCCCAATGTCCGGAGAACAAGAAGATAATTCCGGTCAAGGTAACACCAAATAAAGCTGCGAATAGCATGACTGTCTGAATCTGACCTGACAGGTTGATATCACTCAAGCTAAGTGCAGTATAAAGTACTAATAAGACAGCTGCGATGGTAACGATCGTGGTGAACGACATATCCAAACGGAATGCATAGTTGATCCACTCCAAGATACCCATTACAGCTGCGGGCGGTACGGCGATCCAAGCTGCCATGATTGCCCATGCGGAGAAGAATCCCCAGTATTTATTCAAGCCGATGGTATTAAATACCAACTCAGCGCCTGTGTTGGGGAACAGTGCAGTCAGTTCACAGTAAACGAACGCAACTGGTAAAACCATTAAAGTCATTAGGAAAAATGATAAAAACGTTGCAGGACCTGCACCAGTCAAGAAAATACCATCCCAGTATCCGATAAACGTAAGAATTGCGCCTGTCGCCAATGCATAAACATAAAGCAGTCTTAAACTCTTCTTAAGTTTGCCGGATTCTTCCATACGTGATCCAGTATCTGGACTGATTCCAAGATTTTCTGACATACGTTAAACCTCCTTCTTTGGTCACATCAAGCATTGACTTTGAACATCACAGACTCGCCGTAACCAACAGTCACTCTTGCATATCCGCTCAATTCTTCATTTAGACTTTCGTCACCTGTATCAACTAAAAGTGGTTGAGCGAACAATGAGAACATTTTATTCTTTGTAGCTATAACCTTGATATTGTCCAGCCCTACTTCACGAATAACGGCCGGACTGAGTTGTTGGTTTCCTCTGCCGAATAAATAGCCTTGTCCCCCAATTACGGTTATGATGATCCGAGCCTTGTCATACTGCGCCAAGACATCCAGGATCCCTTTTTCGTTCACATCGTTGGCAATCACCTTGTTGTTGTATACCAAATCAACACCCAACAAGGTATTTGGAAGTTCCAACTTGTTCATGACGCCGCGGACAGTCGATCCAGGACCCATGACATAGAGAACATCTTCTTCCAAGTTGAAGGCAATGTATCGTGCAACCAAGTCGAGGGCGGCTTCTTCACCATAACCTCGGCCACTTTTCAGGTTCTGCACCATTTTCTTCTCATTGGGCACTCTCATATAGCCATATAGTCTGGCACGTAGCACGCCTTCTCGGAAAGCATCCTCATCGATATCCATGACTTCAGACTCTTTCAAGTCCTGTACTTTACCTAGTAAAAATTCCAATACCAGTTTTCCTGCGGTCTTCGGGTTGATGGCATATACTGCGGAATGAATTTTGCATCCACCTGGTACGCCCAACACAGCGATTTCTTCACCCACTGCATCCAGTACGTTCCTGGCAGTACCATCTCCACCCGCAAATAAAATAAGTTCCACACCAAGCGCTAGCAGGTCCTTGGCAGCCCTGACGGTATCGTCCGGGGTAGTATGTCCAGAATCAATTTCCCCGATTACTATGGGGGTAAGACCGGCAGCACGCATTTCATCCTCTCCCATTTCTTTGGGATAGGTATAGATCTCCAAGGGTTCGTCCTGAAAATCTTTGAATTGGCTGATTGCCACAACTGCCTTGTTCGGGCACTCCGGTTTTGCACCCAATGCCAATGCTTTGGCCAGTATTGCTTCCCCGTCAGACCCCTTGAGGCCGACTCTTCCGCCTATTCCAGCTACTGGATTTACTATAACTCCGATTTTTTTAGCCAAAATGTCACATCCTTCTTCAGAGATAGCCCGAAGAGCAATCAGGATTTCCCGTTGCTCCCCGGGTTAAAGGCTTGCGCCTATTTCACTTTAAGATACTTGTCGCCATGTTTTCTCAAGAAGGCTCTCCAAGTGGTTGCCCATTTTTCTGGATCATCCAGATCTTCCGGATTGGCAAGATCATGAGATGCTTGTCTGTGTGGCGCCGAAAGTACAACTTCAGGATTATCGTATGCTTCTTCTGCTACCAGTTTCAAGCTCAGATAGTATTCTTCCAGATCACACTTGCTATATGTCTCGCAAGGCTCCAGAGTCATAGGCTCGGGAATGACCCATGGATGATGGGAAGCCCAGTACCAAGGAATACCGAAGTCACCAACTCGTTTGTTGATGTCGTCGGTGCCGACACCAGTGTCGTTCTTGAGCTCTTCCCAGGTGTAACGACATTGCTCTTGTCTGGTGATACCATTTCCGAGGAATGCTTCGCCCAATCCTTTGATGGATAGAAGCATTTTCTCCAGATAGTTGTTGTTCAGTACAGAGATATTTGCACACATTCTAAGACCTTCTGCACCATGCATCATGGTCCAGCTGTAAGCTCTCAGGATTACGCCGGCAGTACCGATGTACCCTCTGACTTTACCGAAGCTGTCGGGTCTGTCATAGTCTCTGAAATATTTTTCTCCGTCAAATTCAATGGTCGGAACCGGTAAGAATTTACTCAGGAATTCACGGCAACCGAAAGCGCCGTTTGCTGGGCCTTCACCACCATGCGGGGTACCGAAAGTCTTGTGTACATTGAAATGACACATGTCGACGCCTGCTTCTCTGGCTCTAACCACGCCCAAGAAGGCGTTGGCATTGGCTTGGTCATAGTAGCACAGACCGCCAACAGAGTGAACCAGTTCTACAAACTTGTCGATGTTCGGATTGTAAATACCGATGTCCTCAGGGTTGGTCATGAAGAAACCAGCCAAGTGATCGCCAATTTCAGCTACAGCTTTTTTCAAGCCTTCGTAATCAGGGATACCTTGCTCATCCGGGTACAGGGTCACAACGTTATAACCGGCTGTACAGGGAGCCGCTGCATCACAGGGGTGTGAGAAGATAGTGGTGATGATGGTATCTCTCTTGTCATCTTTCCTGGAAGCGTGGTAAGCGCGCATTACGGATGATGCACAGTAAACGGCATGGTTACCACCACCCGGTTGGAAACTAAATCGATCCATTCCGGAAACTTCCTTCATGATCTGTTCGAACTTGTAGAATATTTCCAAAGTGCCTTGAACAGTGCTGTCATCCTGTTCCGGATGAATCTCTGCAAAGTCCGGATTCATAGACATCGCTTCACTTAAACGTGGATTGTATTTCATTGTACAGGTTCCTTCACTTAAGTCATTACTTAAGTTGGAGCCCATAGTTTCCTGAGTCAGGTGAATGTAGTGTGCCAAAACGTGTTTTTGGTCAACTTCCGGCAACAGAAGCGGTGCGCTTCTTTTAAGGCTGTCCGGCAAGGCTGCTGCTACGTCGCCAACAGCATCAACGATTTCATCCTCGACTTCAGGAACTAATATACCTCTGGTGCCTGGAGTAGAAAGCTCATATATCATCGGTTCATCCCAGCGAGCTTCGTGGAAATTCGTTCTTACATATGGTTTACTCATCTATACTTCAACCTCCATTTTGATTTTTTTAACCCAATTAGCACATTTCGTTCAATGCAACTACCAAATCATCGATATCTTCTTTCGACAACATTTCGGTAACGCAATACAAAGCGGAATTGCCAAGCTCCGGGAAGCTCTTCGTCAAATCGATACCGCCGAAGATTTTCTTCTTGAGGAGTGCCTTATTAACTTCTGCAACGGATTTTCCGAAATCATCAAAGTTGACTACGAATTCCTTGAAGTTGTAACCGTCATATAGTTTCACGCCGGGAACCTTAGCCAGTTCAGCTTTTGCATAAGCCATGCGCTGCATGATGGTAGATCCGAGATCCTTCATACCGCCGGGACCCATAAGTGCTAAGTATACGGCTGCAATCATACCGTGCAATGCTGCACAAGTACCAATGAAATCTTTACCTTTTTCACGGGAACCATAGGAAGTTCTTTCAAAAGCAACCTGACCGAATCCATATTCACCCTCTTTTACAGTTGGCAGTACACCAAACAGCAAGGAAGGATATTCAGCTACGAATTTCTCTTCGTCTTTGGTTGCGATGAAGCCACCTAGGCCACCGCCGCATTGCATGTGGACACCAAGAGGCTGCAATTCGCCGACAGCGTAGTCAGCACCGTAGTCGCCAGGGGCTTCCAAGATACCCAAAGAAGTGGGATCTACACCGACGGCTACCAGCGCACCTTTGGCGTGCGCGATTTCAACAATCTCTGCGCCTTGAGTTTCCAGGAATCCCAGATATGACGGGCTTTCGAAGTATATCAACGCAGTATTATCAGAAACCTTGCTTTTGAGATCCGCTAGATCCAGGCAACGGTTTTCAAAGTCATATTTCACTTCAACTATTTTAAGGTCTGGTTTGCAGTAGTTTTCATTGATAACTTTTCTTTCTGGACCGATATTTTCAGATACCAGAATTTCTTTTCTTCCGGTAGTTCTGGCTGCCATTCTTGAAGTGATAGCAACAGCATTCGGCCAGTCATAGGTCGGAGTATTGCATGCTTCGAAACCGGTTAGGTCGCCCAGCATACTTGTGCTCTCAAATAATATTTGGAACTTTCCATGGTCGGTGAAGGCTTCACCGACATAAGAAGTTAAAATCTCATCACGTCCACCAATGGTATCGCAGAGTGCTGGTACGTAGTGATTCCAAGTACCTCCGCCTAAGAAACTGATATTGTCTTTGACGTTTTCATTCTTCGCGAGAATCTTCTCTACATGTCTTTGCAACCTGGCCTCAGAATGGATAGGGGCTGGCAATTTCATCTCACCTTTAAATCTCAGTCGATCGGGTATCTCTTTATAGATGTCCTCTTCGCTTTCAAAACCCAACTCGTCCAACATCGCCCGTCTTACATCAGGTACTGAATTAGGAATATAAGGATATACAATATTACCTTTACCGCTCATTAAGTTTCCCTCCAATTTATTAGTTTTTCATTGCATTGCGCCTAGTCGCTCATCCCCCCAATCAATTCGGCACAAACATCATAATTTGATTCTTTAAGTCCTACGTCTATTGATTCACCATAACAATGTAAAATCCTACGGACACTTCCAAGCATAAATTGTCAATTCTTGTCATGCACCGATGACGTTTATATTTGTTGCATATTCATGTTCTTTGCTTGAATATATCCGTCAAAATCCCACTGCACTGAAGGTTTCAGGCAAAGTGCTTCCGCCGTCAATCACAATTTGGGTACCAACAAGGTAAGCCGATTCATCGCTGGCCAGGAATGCAACCAGATCTCCTATCTCCTCCATGGTCCCAAGACGACCAAGCGGTACTGCCACAGCAATACCATCAAGTGCTGCCTGGGGATCGTCAGGATTGGATTCCACGGCAATCTGTCTGGCCATAGGAGTCAGTATGTAGCCTGGGCATATGGCATTCACATTGATGCCATATTGGGCGCCCTCATAGGCCAGGGCTTTGGTGAATCCCCATATAGCTGCCTTAGTCGTAGCGTAGGCTGTCTCCCCTTCATCGACTACGCTAGTTCCAGTGACAGACGACATATTAATGATCTTGCCGTAGTCCTTCTCCACCATGTGTGGATAGACGGCCCGTGCACAGTTCCAAACGCCTTTCACATTCACGTCGAAATGAAAATCCCGTTCATCATCACTCATCTCCATAAAAGGTTTCACCTTGATGACTCCAGCATTGTTGAACAGAATGTCGATTCGGCCTTCCGTGCGTACGATTTTACTGATCGTTTCCTTCACGGAGTCTACATCACACACATCCATCAATACCCCTTCAGCCTCAATCCCTCTTTTTCTCATCTCCTCAGCACGTTCGTAAACCGCCTCGTCGAGATCCGTAAGATAGACTTTGGCTCCATGCCGGGCCAATCCAAGAGCTCCACCTAAACCGTTTCCTTTGGCTGCTCCCGTGACAAGTGCAATGCGGCCATCAAGTTTCTTCTTCCTGTGCATGATCATAGCTTCCTCCTTTACCCTAAACCAACCGATACGCCGCTCCCTTTACCCAATACCTGACTTCTAGGAATCCAGTCCATATCCTACGGATATAACTTTCCAAAACCTGGTAATTCAGCCTCGTACTTTTTTAATTGATATTTTTTGATTTTTATCGGATATTTATTGGCATTTTTTGATATTATAGAAATTGGAGAATAGATCCAATTGAAAGGGGGAACTCTATGATTCGCATTCTGATTGCGGAAGACGAAATGCTGGAGATGAAATACCTTAACAAGATCTTATCCAAAAACGATCATTTTCAGGTTGTCCACACTGCAAACAATGGAAAGGATGCTGTTGAATATGCCCGCCAAAACCCTGTCGATGTAGCCATATTGGACATTAAGATGCCCACCATGGGCGGATTACAAGCCACAGAACAAATCAAAGCCATCGACAAGAACATACAGGTCATCATCAACACAGCTTATGCCGAATTCGATCTGGCCCAGAAAGCCTTACGCCTGGGTGCAGACGAATACATCATCAAACCTACAAAAGACTATATGCTCACAGAGATTATTGAAAATCTCTATCAGAAATCCAGACAACAAACTCAGATGACAAAATCCTGCGACAATCAATACAACCTCTCAGATTATCCCCTTATGGAAGAGAAATCTCTCATTGGGGCCATGCAGCACTACGATGTGAAACTTTTCAAACGTAGCTTTAATGATTTCATGCGTTCACTTCTGGTATCATCCAAAGGCACGCCTGTCATCAAGCATTGCCTCAAAGATTTCATCAGCGAGATCAGCAGAACCATGGTTCTTATCGGTTTCGACACCGAAGATGTCAACCAATTCAAAAACAATACCATCGACCGCTTGGAGAATGCCACCAGCATCCACGCACTTAGGAACGCCCTGGTGGAAAGCGAACAGGCCATAACAGAAAAATTGTTGTTGCATGATTCATCAACCATTTATCAGACGAAGAATATTGTGAAATTCATACAGAATAATTTCCAAGAAGACATCACATTGAAAACGCTCAGCCATCAGTTCCACTTCAGCGAATCGCACCTATCTCGCTGTATCAGTAAAGAGACCAACATGTCTTTCCCTCATTTCCTGAACGAGTTGAGAATTAACCAAGCCGTCCATTTGTTGGAAAATTCCAACCTGAAGGTCAGCGAAATCGCCAACGAAGTCGGGTATCACGACACCAGCCACTTCAATCGGACATTCAAAGCCTTCCGACAAGTGACACCTTCTGCATACCGATCGAATTGCAAGGAGGGTTAATATGCCTCTTACGAAACTCGTAACTGCTATACATAATATTGACAAGGAAACACTTAAGGAAATCGAGGAATCCTTTGCACTGGCGACCGGAATGGGTGTGGTCTTCACCGACGCCCAAGGCACACACCTTGGAGAAGGCTCCAATTTCTGTTCTTTTTGCAATGCAATCCACGGACACGAAGGTGGCCTCAACTGCTGCTTCGCCTCCAACCGGCTGGCGGCATTAAGAGCCCTGAAACAAAAAAAGCCCTACATATTCCAATGTCATGCGGGTCTGATCGATATCATCATACCGATCATCATCGATGACAAGTTTGTAGGTACTGTAATGGCCGGGCAGGTACGATGTAGCGATTTTGAAGATGGAGATTTTCCAAGCATTGGTGAAAAAGACTACAATATGCCCTGGTTCAATACGGATCGTTTCAAGGAGATGCGCCAGGAGACCATGATGATCCCCAAACAGAGGATCATTGCGGCGGCCAAAAGCCTCTTTATGCTGGCCAACTACATCGTAGACAAGAACGTCAAAGAAGCTTTGGAAAAAGAGCTCCTTCAGAAACAGGACATCCTCTTCCAGCAGGAAAAGAAACGTACGGTATTGGAGCACAGTTTGCGCTTCGCCAAGCTGAGTGCCATGCAGAACCAGGTGGATCCCCACTTCATGTTCAACATCCTGTCCAGTATCATCCGATTACTGGAGTTGGAAGAATATGACAGTGCCCAGAACATTCTGGAAACCTTCACCAAGATGTTACGCTACAGCCTACACAATAAGACCAATCTGGTAACCTTGGAGCAGGAACTGAACTACATAGAAAAGTACCTCTACCTGCAGAACTTCCGCTTCGGTGAACGGGTAAAATTCCTCATCGACATCGATGACTCACTCAAAAACCTGATGCTTCCCTTCTTCTCGCTTCAGATTTTCGTGGAAAATTCAATTATCCATGGCCTGGAACCGCTGGACCGGGAAGGCATCGTTCAGATCTTGGGACGGGAATCAGACAACTACTACACCATCACCATCGAGGACAATGGCGCCGGCATGGATGACGAGCAGATGGAGCGCTTCTTCACCAATATAAAGAAGTCACCGCTTACCAATGACAAGCATCTCAGCACCGATACCCATTATGGCCTTGCTAATACCATCGAACGGTTAAAGTTGCATTTTGAAGATGCCTTCACCTATCATGTGGAATCAACAAAAAATATCGGCACCAAAATAATTATAAAGATCTACAAGAAACACCTGGCCAGTAGCACAATCTGATAAACAAAGACAATATAAAAAAAATGAAGCCCTCTTACCAGAGGGCTTCAGCTGTGTCAAAAATCATTCTTTCAGTTTTGGCCCAACCCAGACAAGGGTCAGTAATCGACTTACCATAGGTTTCCGTGCCGATATCCTGTCTACCATCTTCGATGTAACTCTCGACCATCAATCCCTTAATGGCTCTCTTGAGGGAACTATCATAATGGCAGTTGCGGATCACTTCCTGGGCTATCCTGGGTTGCTGTCCGTACTCCTTGTTTGAGTTGGAGTGGTTGGTATCGATGATGATGGACAGGTTCTTGAGGTTTCTGCCTTCGTAGGCATGAATCAGCATGCTCAGATCCTCATAATGGTAGTTGGCGATGCTGTTGCCGAACTTGTCCACGGCGCCCCGCAAGATGGCATGCGCCAGCGGGTTACCTTCCGTTTTTACTTCCCATCCACGGTAGATGAAGTTATGGCTTGCTTGCGCGGCTTGGATGGAATTAAGCATAATAGGGATATCACCACTGGTGGGATTCTTCATTCCTACCGGTATGTTGACTCCACTGGCTACCAACCGATGCTGCTGGTCCTCTACGCTCCTGGCGCCTACTGCCACGTAACCCAGCAGATCATCCAGATAAACGTGGTTTTCTGGGTAAAGCATCTCATCGGCACTGGTCAGCCCGGTCTCAGCAATAGCTCTCAGGTGGAGCTTGCGAATTGCGACGATGCCCTGGGCCATGTCTGTTCCCTTGCTAGGATTGGGCTGATGTAGCATTCCCTTGTATCCCTGGCCTGTAGTACGCGGCTTATTCGTATAGATTCTAGGAATCATCAAGATCTTGTCTTTGACTTTCTCCTGAATCTTGGCCAACCTGGTAATGTAGTCAACGACTGCATCTTCATTGTCTGCCGAGCAAGGTCCTATGATCATGACAAATCGGTTGTCTTTACCTGTAAAGATATCTGCGATTTCCTTGTCCCGTCTCTCCTTTATAGCTTTAATCTCTGGTGTAATCGGCATGCGCTCTTTGATTTCCAGCGGTTCCGAAATTTTTTGTACATTCTTGAATCCCATAACTCTCTCCTTCTCAACTAATCCCATTGTCCTATCTTTTCAACGTGCAATTTTCCTTCTTCACAATTAGGACATTGGTGCTCTCCTGGTATCATATCTACTGCACTCATGGTCTTGTTGCACCTAGGGCAACGATACTTGGTCTTATAGCTCTTCTTGCCGTTTACGATACTGACGCTCATACAATCCATCAGCCGGTTGCACTTTTCGCAACGATAGGCTTCACGGATAGCTTTCACTTCGGCGCAAGGGCCTTCCATTCTCTCGAACAGTTTGATCTGCATTTGCTTGCTAGGTATCTCCGATTCAATCAGATATGATCCGGGCTTGCTATACAACAGACCCTTACCAACCCTCAATTCTCTTTCGAAAGAACAAGCCGTACAGCTTATCCTCAGTGTATCTCCCAACAGATCACCTTCTGTTCTCTCAACTCCGACCAGCCAGAAAGCCGGTCACTCATCTCTACAATGCATGGTATTCGTCTTTAAAAGATTATAACATACTAGTCCCTAAAAATACGTATCCGGAATGTATTGTGCAAAAATTTACATGAAATGAGCCCACCCTAGCCGTTCGGAAGGAGGAATTCATAGGCCATCTATGATATACTGAATCGATACTACTTTGAAAAGAGGTGCAATGATGAAATTATGGCGTTGTGATGTCTGCAACCATGTTTTCGAAGGAGATACGCCTCCTGAGAAATGCCCTGTTTGCAACGTGGGACCAGAGCATTTTGTGGAAGAAATACCCAAAGAACATAACCCTGGCAGCAATATGAAAACAGCCACCCGCATGATGAGTTATGGACTATATGTCATCTGTTCCAGAAAAGAAGATAAAATGAATGGCCAAGTAGCCAATGCAGCTTTCCAGGTAACTACCAATCCGACTACCATCGCAATATCGGTCCACCAGGAGAACCTGACCAAAGAATGTATCGACGATTGCGGTTACTTTACCCTGAATGTACTGGGCACGGATAACATGAAACTGGTACGTCGTTTCGGATTCCGCTCTGGCCGTGAATTCGATAAGTTCAAGAACATGAACTATGAACTCACTGACAACCAGGTACCCTATCTCAAGGATGCAGCCGGTTGGTTGGAATGCCGGATCATCCCGGATAAGACTGTAAATATCGGTACACACACAATATTCGTGGCAGATGTACTAGATGGAGACGGCAGCAAAGATGCTGAAGCCATGACCTACGCGTATTATAGGAAGAATAAATAAAAGGGGGAACAAATCATGGATGAAAAATTACTAGGTACTAAAACGGAAGAGAACTTGTGGACAGCGTTTGCTGGTGAGTCACAGGCCAGAAACAAATACACCTTCTATGCCAGCCAGGCCAAGAAAGATGGTTTTGTGCAAATCCAAAATTTCTTCGAAGAGACTGCATTCAATGAAAAAGAGCATGCCAAGATCTGGTTCAAGCTGGTTCATGGTGTGGGCACCACCACTGACAACCTAATGGACGCAGCCGCCGGTGAAAACTACGAGTGGACCGATATGTACAAAGGATTCGCAGAGACCGCCAGAAAAGAAGGTTTCAATGATATCGCCGACCTCTTTGAGGGTGTCGCTGAAATCGAGAAACACCACGAAGAGCGTTACTTGGCTCTTCTGGCGAACATCCAGAAAAAACGAGTATTCGAGCGTGAGATGGATTGCAAGTGGATTTGTCAGAACTGCGGCAACGTGCACTACGGTACTAAAGCACCCGATGTATGCCCAGTTTGCGACCATCCTCAGGCACACTACGCGCTGCTTTCAGAAGATTATTAGGATTGAGTAGTTGCTTCAGTATCCATTATCACAAATACAAAAACTGGCGGAGCGATGAATAACTCGCTTCGCCTTTCTATTATCTGTGATTGATTACAATAGATAATTCAAGCATTAATAGTGTTCGTCATGAATAATAACTATCCCTTATTAAAATTATTCTTACTATTCACATCATCTGCTTTGATACGCCTTGAAAGAAGTAATAACAAATATCCCATGCAGTCAGCACACACTAAGATTATTCGGTGAACCACTGCAACTATAGCCATTATTGTAATGAATTTTTGGGGACTCATTTGTATTAAAAAAAATTCCTTTACACCAATCCCCCCTGGCACACCAGGTGTTAAGAATCCAATCAACCATGATGCAGATTGAATCATTGATATTTCTGAAAAGCTTGATAGTAACTGTGATCCCTCATACATATTGTATAGAATTACTACCATACAATTATTTAGGAATATCGAAAACAATATCAAACAAAAAGGGGTTAGTAGTCTTTTTTTAAAGAATATGAACATTGATAGAAGCAGTAAAAGAAGTGCCCAAATCCAATAGTCCAGATACACCATGTATATTGTAATGAGAAACGAAATTGTCGTTGTTATAATGACTAATATTTCTATCATGGTAGATAGTACAATTTTTTTTTGATCAATATCATATTTCTTTGCAATAACGTTTCTACCAATAAAATGTACCACATTGCCGGGTAAATATTTGTAAATATTTGATGTAACATATAAGTCAGCAATATCTCGGTATCTAATCTCTGATTCACAAACATTGCTAACAATAGACTTATATACATATGCATTGATGTATACAAAAGAAGTACTCACCATCACAAATAGTGCCATCGCTAAAATCAAATTTTCATGGAATATACTAATTTCTATCGAATTCACTAATCTTGAAATATAATATATAACATAGATTATGGCACTTATGCTGAATAACCTACCAATCTTTTTTAGAATGCCCTCATATTTTAGTATTACTCTCTTAATTCTCAGGACTTTAAAATCACTAAACATCATCGCCTCATTCTTCTAACACTTTCTTCCAAATCTTCAATGTTTCACCAATATTAATTAAATCACACAATACGATTCTATTATTCTCTAAGGTCCTATCATCGTATTTACATAAAGATTCATTTTCAATATCTAAGAAATTCTTCACTTGTATATTGTTCCGCATAAAGAAAGACCAAGAAGAAATGGTACTATTCATATAAATTGTCTTTTTTTGATTCAATAAAGAATAAATATTATTTAATCCTTCCTGTCTATTGTGATTAAATATTGCGATATCTACATTCCCAATAATTCCAAAATAGTCTTCCACACTCATGAAATCTTTCATCGCAATAAATTTTTCTCCGAATAATCTCTCACCAGTTTTACATACCTTCTTCACATATGACTTTTGTCCTCCATATGATAATGGGCAAATAATCCTTTCTATATCATTCTCAAATACTTTCAGTTTCTGAAGTGCATCTATATGATTATTTGTCAAACTTGACGAGTTCCCCACCAATAATATAAGTTTACCATTCTTCTTTTCTAATACATCCCTATCATCAGTATCTAGACGAACTGAATATGGATACAATAAAGCACACTCAATATTTTCACCTGTAAAATTGTACCACTGTCGACCAAGATCGTACTCTTCCCTGAAAGCAGTAATTATTAAAGGAATTCGTGGAAAAACTCTTTTCCTCATGAACTCATAAATATGATGAGCAATGTTCGGTCTTACTAGTAATTTGTAATAATACAAATCCTTTCCCCACACTACCCAATTTACCTTGTCGCGAAATTTCGGAAAAATTAATAAATATAGTAATACCATTGGAGATGCTAAAGAATGGACTATTATCTTATCAGCTCTATATAACCACTGTAATAGTTTTATGTGTGGCAATATGGTAATCCATGAATTTGAGAATATTGCCTCTATTCCCAATAACGAAAAATAATCATTCTCGGCGCCATAATGAAATAAACGATGTTTACTCAAATCAAAGCCATGATCATGCAGCATTTTAAAATAACCTTTTGAAAACTTTTCTTGATTATTAAATACATGCAATATCAATAATTTTCTCCCCCTCGATAGAATTCAATTACATTTTTTATTATCTGATTCACCTTTTTCTCTTCCAAACCAAAATACATTGGTAATCTTAAGAGCTTTTCGCTCTCCTCCGTAGTATAGGTATCATCACCATGGAATCTACCATATTTAAGTCCGGCCCTGGAACTATGTAATGGGACATAGTGAAATACCGCCATAATACCATGATAACTAAGGTACTTAATAAGCTTTGAACGTTCTTCAATATTTTTACATTTTATATAGAACATATGGGCATTATGTTTACACTCTTCAGGTATATAAGGCAATTCTATGAATCCCTCTAGTGCTAAATCTCTTAATCTCTTATAGTAAGTATTCCATATATTAAGGCGATCATTGTTTATTTTGCTAGCTTCCTCTAGCTGAGCATACAGATATGCAGCGTTTATTTCACTTGGTATGTAGGAACTCCCAATATCTACCCACGTGTATTTATCAACATAACCTCTAAAAAATTGAGATCTATTTGTCCCTTTTTCCCTTATTATTTCAGCACGTTCCAAAAACTTTATATTTTGGATTAATATTGCCCCACCTTCACCCATTGAATAGTTCTTAGTCTCATGAAAGCTATAGCAACCTAAATCACCTATAGTTCCTAGTGGTTTACCTTTATATGTTGACATAACCCCATGTGCTGCATCTTCGATCACATAAAGGCTATACTTCTTTGCTATCTCCTTGATCCTATCCATATCACAAGATACACCTGCATAATGCACAGGAATTATTGCTTTAGTTTTTTTTGTAATTGCTGCCTCAATAAGGTTTTCATCAATGTTCATTGTATCAGGCCTTATGTCAACAAAAACGATTTTCGCCCCTCTCATGACAAAGGAATTCACAGTTGAAACAAAAGTATATGATGGTGCAATGACTTCATCGCCTGGATTTATATCCACAAGAATTGCTGCCATTTCTAAAGCATGCGTACAGGAAGTTGTTAATAAAGACTTTGGCGTATTGAATCTTTTTTCAAACCACATATTACATTTAATTGAAAATGGGCCATCTCCACAAAGTTGCTGATTGTTTTCCACTACCTGTTTTATGTAGTCTAATTCTTTTCCAATATAGGGCGGCTTGTTGAAGTTTATCATGTAATCACTTCCTAATTGTTCTAAAAAACCGGCATTATTATTTCACATGCGAAATATTGCTTCATATTCAACAACAATTTTCTCATCTGACTAATAAAGATACATTCAATATATTCAGAATTCTTAACTATAGTTGGTTTTGGTAAATTCTCAGTAAGTTCTTATGCTCACAAACAATTATCCTATGAAAATTGATATATACTCTCTTACTCAGATTCCTCTAGATTTCTCATATCTTGAATGTATGCTTTTTCATGCTCCAACATATCTTTTCTTCTATCTCTAATCGGTTTTGCAGGTATGCCAAAATACACCTTCCACGATTCAGTATCTTTATTGACCAGTGACATAGAACCTACTGAACATCCTTCAGATAAAGTTACACCTGGAAATATCATACTCCCAGCACCGACTATAACGTGCTTCTTTATTGTTATTGCTTTCTTTATTTCTTCCTTATATTTTTTTGGTATAGTTGAATTCGTTAATGTTTTTCCAGTATAATCATCTGACTGCGTAAACACGTTAACTCCGTACGACAAGGTAGAAAAATCCTCCATCTCTATTCCTTTTTCTCCACCCGCCAGATTGCAGAATACAGTAATATGAACATTTTTCCCTATAGAAATTCTGCCAGATAACACACAGAAATCATCTATTCTCGAATTATCATCAATACTTATTCTTTCAGGATCATATATACTTGCTTTAGTACTTATTTTTACATTTTTGCCAATATACTTGAATCCAATCCCTTCTAATTCTACCGCACTATAATAAGCCATCCTTATACCCCCAGTTGATGATATGCAAATGCTGCATCTCTAATAATACAATCTGACCAAATGAGTCAGAAACTCCATCAGTTATTCCTTTGGATACATGTAATACTATCATTATTTATTTTGATTAATATCAAACAGCTTATATAGTGTTTCCTTGTTTGGCACACTACCTTCCCACAGCACTTCACCATCCACTACTAAAATTGGGGTCATCAGTATCCCAACCTCTCTTGCCTTTTCCTGGTATGGCCGGATTTCATCATCTAGTTCCTGACTCCAATTGCAATCGTTTAGCTCTGCCCACACAGAATTAGCTTCAGTTGTAACCTCAGTGCAAAGCTTGTTAATCTTCTCTTTATCCATAGGTTTATCCAATAAAATCGCTACTTCCTTAGCAGTATTAGCTCTAAGGTCTAAATTTTTAGCAATAATCTGAGCTTCATCAGTATCAAATGCACAATGTCTTATACTAGCACCCCAACCATACTTGTTATTCATATCTCTAATAATATTTGATAGCAACTTACATCTTGGACACTGAGGCTCCGTACCAATAACTAAAATATCTTTCATCGAATTTTTCCTTTCTAACACTATTAACTTCAGGTTTTATAAATACATATTGAGTTTTCTCTTCAAAACTAGATTCCCGGGTAATTATACCTAGGAAATGGCATCGACACCAAGCTGACGATATAGCTTTTGTTGTCGCTTGGAAACCGCTCCGAATGTTCGCTTCACCCCTGGTTATCAGAAACATTCTATGAAATCCAGCTCATCCAGAATGCCCTGGACCGTATATATCTTGAAGTGGTCTGCTTCATCCATCTTCTGTTTGATATAGGATACGATAATAAGGTCAACATACTGAACGAACAATCTGCGTTCCGAGCTCTCTTCAGATTTATTGTAATCGAGGAATGAGTTATTGGCTCATTCTGTTCTTACACCATTATATGGAGTTAATCATGCTCATCTCTTCATTTTAAGGAACATAATAGTACAAATAACTATTAATAGCATTCATGGAATATACATAATCATTTTTCAAACCCAAATGTTCAGATGTATCAACAGTAATAACAAATCTCTCATTGCTCATTGAATTCAGGGTCGTTCTATCTACAAAATTAATCTTTCTATCTTTTAATAAGAATTGGTAATATTCCGGATAATATCGACTATCATCCTCAATTTTTACCCATCCATCATCTTTGCTAGTAACAATTTTATCCCACAGAAAATATACTGGAATGTCTTCGTCAGCTGAATTTATAGTATCAGTTATAGATACGATATCCCGTTCAATATCTCCATTAGAACTTATCAAGCTTGTCACTGTTTCAGCAGTAAAGAAGAATAGAAGTCCAGCAACCATTAAACTGATTCCAAGAAGCTTACGATTATTCAAAGAGATTGTTATCAATGAGAATACTAGAGTACATAATACTGCAGGTACTAATGTCCCATAATACGTGTTCATGAAAACCAGCCCGACACTATTCTGTGGATAAAAAGCTACTAATTCGTATGAACCGACTATTAAATATGTTGCATAAGAATACAAACCAAACATTAGGATTGTAATGATGCGCCATCTTGTTTTAAATTCTTTTAGTCTGAGTAATTTAATTAAACCGAGTAATAATATCGGTCCTACAAGAATGTCGACGTACCTGCTGTAAACCACGTGATCTATTCTAGAAGGATTTATAGTAAAAATTATACTAACAGCTAATGAGAGGACCATTGATAAAACTAGGAATACACTTAAATAACATTTATCACCACTCTCTATCCTTTCAAAGCCTCTATTTTTGATTATACTAACAACCAGTTTCCCGGATTCTGCCAAGATAGCAAAGGATCCAAAATAAAAAATCAAATAACTTGCTGCTCCTAAAGCATATAGATGCCCGAAAAATGTCTTGACTGCTCTTATCACGCCATCCGAGGTAAGTAAAGTTTTCGCTTTGCTGAGTTGTCTAGTGTAATCGTTAATCAAATTCCCCACATTATTCAACCAAAGAGAGGCTTGAATATCCTCCTTTATGAATCTATGGACTATCATCAATATTATCACTGGGATAAGCGAACTTATCAATTGCTTGACAGTGATTCTCTTCGAAATACTCATAATCAACAGAGTTAGTACACTAGCAACTAATACACCTACCGTCCGTTGGTGGATCATATAAATATAAACACTTAGGATGCCGGTCAGGATGAAAACTATCTGCTTTGTTTCGGTATTCATACGAACAAAGCACCATGTCAGCAACCAAAAAATTAAAATCAACAAACACTCACTCCAAGCAATATTTGAATAGACCAAATATGCGGGGTATAAAAATACCAACATAGAAATAACTGGCAAAGCTCGTTCATCTATGCCACCTGCTAATCTTTTTGAAATATTAAGACATAAATAATAGCTCGCAATCAGCAAAAATCCATTGATAACTATTGCGGCTTTATATATGATTAATGGATTATCAAATAACCAATATAACGGTACCAGAATCAGTGAATAACCGTATGAGTAATACGGAATTATTGATATCACATCCGACCAATCCATACCTGCAAAATATGCAGCATTCCCCCAGTATCCGAACTCATCATCTAATATTGTAAACAATCCGTAATCTCCAATATGTCTGATATAAACCAGAAATAATACACATGCTATTCCTATGGATACTGCATTATACTTTATTGCCTTA
>DAOUPV010000037.1 GCA_030625965.1 Clostridia bacterium | reverse complement strand
ATATACCAACCGGGTTTCCTCCGGGGCTTACCGTGGTTACGGCAAGACCCAAACCACCTTTGCTGTGGAGACCATTGTAAATGAGTTGGCCTCGATACTGAATATTGACCCGACAGAACTCAGAGACAAGAATATCATCCGGGAGGGCGAGGTCCTGCGGATCGGACACAGCCATGATCACCCGGAGCATGCCATGCGTCAGGACAGCTGCAAGCTGGACTACTGCCTGGAACGGGGCAGAGAGATGATGGAGTGGGATAAGAATTATCCGAGCAAGGTAATAAAAGGTAATAAGGCCCAAGGCGTAGGCGTGGCATTGACCATGCAGGGCTCGGGAATCATCAACATTGACTCGGCTGGTGCCACCTTGAAGCTGAACTGCGATGGTTTCTTCACTTTGCAGATCGGTGCCGCAGACATGGGAACAGGATGTGATACCATCCTGGCCCAGATGGCAGCGGAAGCACTGGAAGTACCATACGAGAATATAGCGGTCCATGCCGCGGACACCGACGTCTCACCCTACGACGACGGATCCTACGCATCCAGCACCACCTACGTAACCGGATTGGCCATCGTCAAGGCCGCGGAGGAGATGCTCGTACGTATCAAGGACGAAGTAGCTAAGAAATGGGAGATGAGCCCCAGCGACGTCAAGTACGAGAAAGGCATGTTTTTCGGCGGCGGCAAGAATATCAGCCTGAAGGATGTAAGCTATGAGCTGAACTGCGACCAAATCAGCGTGACCAGAAGCCACAAGTGCGTTCACGAAGCACCGCCGTACAAGGCGGGATATGCTCAAGTGGAAGTAGACCTGGATACTGGAAAGATCGATGTTCTAAAGTTTGATGCGGTCGTAGACTGTGGAACGCCCATCAATCCCAACCTGGCTACTGTTCAGACACAAGGTGGTATCTTGCAGGGCATCGGAATGGCTTTGTTCGAAGAGATCAATTTCTCGAAGAATGGGGATGAGCTGAACGACAGCTTCATGACCTACAAGATCCCGTGCAAAAAAGATGCGACTGAGATCAATGTGGAATTCGCGGACAGCTATGAACCCAGCGGACCCTTTGGTGCCAAGTCCATCGGGGAAGTGGTCATCAATACGGCTGCACCGGCGGTCATCCATGCTATCTACAACGCTACGGGCATCCAGTTCAGGGAATTGCCCATCACCCCTGAGAAGATGTACCAGGCATTGAAGGAACAAAAACTAAGAAACGAAGACATATAGCACAAAAAAAGCTGCCTGACTCAGGCAGCTTTTTTTAATTTAAGAACTAAGGGAAAGCAAGCGGCTAAAGGACAGATGTTCATCGGACTTTTCCGTAATAGCATCTGAGCGAATTGACCTGCGCCGCAATGAGACAATAATTGCAGTCGATACACCGTGATTCATCTTGTGTACCGTCTTCCAACTTCTTGACGATGTCAGGCTCAATTATGAATGGCCGGCTCATGGAAACCATATCTGCTTTAGTGTTATCAATAATGTCGTCGATATCGTTCTTATTTCTGATACCACCAACTACAATAACGGGTATATCTACCGCATTCTTGATGCGTTCAGCGGCGCTTAGGTTATAGTTCCTGATCGGCTTCCGAGCTGGAAAGATAAACCTTATGAAGGGTTTTAGCATCTTCTTGATCCAGGGACTCTGGTCTCTTAACGATGGACTGTATGCCAGGAGTGCATCCTCAGGAACCTCAGGTCCCCTGCTCATACATAACCCGTCTTCCATGACACCACAGGATACTTCAATGGCATCACATCCGGATTGCTGCAGCATCTTGGCGATCTCATGAGATTCCTCGATTCTCATTCCGTTCTTTCTGAAGTCATACGCATTAATTTTTGCGAATACAGGATATCCAGGAACACTGTCTTTGATTTTCCGGATAATATTATCCGCTATGCGGTATCTGTTTTCCAGGCTGCCGCCCCATTTGTCTGAGCGGCGGTTGGAGTAGGAAGAGAGGAAAGAACTTAAGAGGTAACCGTGAGCTACGTGAATCTGGACCCCGTCGAATCCGGCAGTCTGGGCCCGTTTGGCTGCCTGTGCGAATTGCTCGATGATATTTTCGATGTCCTCTTCTGTGGCCTCCAGAGGAATGTCGTTAGGGTAGATCTTGTTCTTAATCTGAGAGGGCGCAATGGGCGTCATGCCGCTTACGGAAGAGGAAGTCTGGCAGCCCGCGTGGGCGATCTGAAGTATTATAGGGGTGCCGTGGCTATGTACTGCATCGACAATACTTTTGTAGCTCTCAATCAGCTCGTCGTTGTCGATCATCAGCATATTATGATTATCACATTTTCCTTGCTGCATGATACCGGCATATCCGGTAATGATTCCACCTACGCCACCCTTTGCTAAACGAAGATAGAGGTCATTTAGCTGTTCGGTGGGATGCCCCGTTTCATCTGCCATCCCTTCGTGAGTGGCAGAGCGGATGATATGATTCCTAAATTGAATGCCTGCTATTGTGACGGGTTCAAAGACTTGATTTCTCATATTGAATTCCTCCCATATTTCACACAACTATATATATTATATCACGAGAGACGGATAGTTCTAAGAGTGGCAACCTGTAACGTGGTGAGATTTACTCTATCTGGAATATGCCTATATAGAGATTAGTAAAATGGAGATTATGGGTAAATATTCAAAATTCAGTTGACAGAATCATGACAGAGGATTAGACTGTAAATGTGCATATGCACAAAGTGGAGGTGAACATGACCAAACCAAACAAGAAAAGGGCCTGCCGCCGCCTAATGAGCGACAAGTGCTACAAGCCAGCCAATTGTCTGGACGGCGAAATGGAACAAGTTACCCTGGAGCTGGATGAGTTCGAGGCCATGCGCCTGGTGGACTACGAGGATCTAAGCCAGATCCAAGCCAGCAAAGAAATGAAGATATCCAGGGGGACGGTACAGCGGTTGTTACTGTCCGCCCGCCATAAGATTGTGGACGCAGTGCTTGAGAATAAAAGCATTATAATCAGCAATGAAATAAAAAATATTCAACTAAGAGGAGAGAACAAGATGGATAAGAGAGCAAAAGAAGTGATTAGAATCGCTATGCCTACAACGGAAGGTGTTACTGTGGACGAGCATTTCGGACATTGTAAGACATTCGCCATTTACGATATGGACGGTACCACGGTTGTGGACCAGAAGAGTATCGTACCGCCAGCCCATGCACCAGGCGTACTGCCTAAGTTTCTGGGGGAACAGGACGTAGACGTAATCATTACCGGCGGTATGGGCCAGATGGCCATCCGTTTGTTCAAAGAGCAGGATATCGATGTTATTCTGGGTGCCAGCGGCAATATTGAAGACACTTTAAAAGAGTATGTCGGTGGAGATTTGGTGTCCAAGGGAACCCCTTGCGATCATCATCATGAGTAGGAGGAGGAAGACATGTTAGCAGTATGTGCAAAAGAACCAGGCTTGGATTCAAAGGTAGATGAGAGATTCGGCAGAGCGGAATACTATGTGATCTTTGATGAAGCGAAGAATATGCCTCAAAGCATCGAGAACAAGGCCAAGTTTGAAGCGGGTGGAGCAGGTGGAACCGCGGTAAGACTTCTTAATGAGAACGGTGTCGACGTCCTACTGGCGCCGGAACTGGGACCCAAGGCTATGGACGCCATCAAGGCATTCGAAATGACCGTATATCGCTATACCGAACAGAAGACGGTTAGAGAGACCATTGAAGACTATAAAGCTGGCAAACTGAGCAAAATCGATACCAGCACCACGCCTAGCAAACATGGACTGCGCAAGGTCTAGAAGACGATGAGAATAGCAATATTAAGCGGCAAAGGTGGCACCGGCAAGACGACGGTTGCCACCAATCTGCTATCTGTGAGCGATAACGGCGTACTGATCGACACAGATGTGGAGGAGCCGAACAGTCATCTCTTCCTAAAGCCTCAGATACATCATTCCGAGGCCATCAAGAAGAGATATCCCATCGTGGATGAAACGTTGTGCAATTTGTGTGGTGCCTGCGGCGATTTTTGCCGTTTCAACGCCATCTTACCAGCCAAGAAACAGGTGCTGGTATTCAAGGAACTCTGCCACGATTGCGGTGGATGCCAAATGGTCTGCCCTCAGGGAGCCATCCAGTACAAGGAACGCTCCATAGGTATGGTTCATACTGGTAAGACAGATACGAACCAAGTGATGCATTACGGTGAACTGATCGTCGGAGAGATCTCCGGGGTACCGATTATCGAGAGACTGCATCAGATTACCAAGGACGAGGACCTGGTCTTCATCGATTCTCCTCCAGGTACGGCATGTAGCACTGTGGCTGCCATCGAGAGTGCCGACTATGCCATTATTGTTGCAGAACCTACGCCTTTCGGCGTATCCGACATGAAGATGGTCGTAGAACTCTTAAGAAATCTTCATATCCCTATGGGTGTCGTGGTTAACAAGGATGGTCTGGGTGACGATGAGATTTATCGTTATTGTGAGACGGAAAGTGTCCACATTCTGGGACGGATTCCTTTCAAGAAGGAATATGCCCGGCATTATGCTGGTGGCACCCTCATATCCAAGGTGGATGAAGAGTATAGAAAGAACCTGACAGGAATCCTGGCACAAGTGATAGGACGAAAGGAGGGTGTGTAATGAAAACTAAGGAAATCGCCGTAATCTCCGGCAAGGGAGGTACGGGCAAGACATCTCTGGTCGCATCCATGATGCCCTATTTCGACAATGTGGTCCTCGCGGACTGCGATGTGGACGCTCCAGATCTGCATATTCTGCTTAAGGAAGAAGACATAGTAGAAGAGGATTTCATTGGACTCCAGAGACCGGTCCTGGATGAAGACAAATGCATCCTGTGCGGCAAATGTGCCGAGAGTTGCAATTTCAACGCCATATCCGATGACATAGAGTTCAGATTGTCCAAATGCGAAGGCTGCGGAGTCTGTGAGATGGTCTGTCCGGTGGACGCCATCAGCATGCAGGACTACGTGGTGGGTAAGATCTATACCAGTGTGACGGATCAGGGAGAAATGGTCCGGGCCCGGTTGATTCCCGGTGAGGAAACTTCTGGCAGACTGGTGGCGGAAGTACGCAAGAAAGCCAAGGAGACGGCCCAAGCCAAAGGCAGGGAATGGATCCTGATCGACGGTTCGCCAGGTATCGCCTGTAACGTCATCTCTTCCATCACCGGAGTATCCAAGGTCATTTTAGTGATAGAACCTACAGTTTCCGGACTGCATGATCTGAAAAGGGTGCACGAGCTGGTGGAAAGCTTCAGCATCGAGTCGATGGTTGTTCTCAACAAGGCGGACCTGTCTGCTGATGGAGCGGCTGAAATAGAGGCGTATTGCAAGGCGCAGGGACTAGAAATCGCACTTAGGATACCGTTCAGGGAATCCATGGTAGAGGCAGTGGTCAACAAGATGCTGCCACCGTTGTACGACCCTGAGTTTTTCAGTGGCCTTGGATTCAGGGAGTTTACTGACAAGCTTAAATCCTGATAGCTAAGAAGAACTGAGAGCAATTGATTGAAAAAGAGTTGAGGAATATTCCTCAACTCTTTTGACGTCACTGCCCTGTAATATCAAATCTAATCATTTTCCTCTAATTCAGCCAAAGCATCAACGAAGAATATTCCTTCTGTAACGTTTATGAAGGTGATTCCGTTGTCACCTTTGAGACTGTGTTCTTTCCCATTGATAGTTACAGTTTGTTCATCTGCTCCTATGATAAGGGTATTTCCGTCTTTGAGATGGAAAACCAATTCAATGACAGGATTATTTGGTGACTCCTGTTCTTCAGGTTTCCCAGGCTTGTATAACAGGAGTCCCGTTACATTCAAGGCATTCTCTATGTCCTCGATTTCCGTATATGTTCTTGCATCAAGATCCAGTCTAGCATCAGTAATCTCTACGTAAGAGACATCTCCAATTTCAGGGATATTTGTCAACGGGATACCGTTAATAAGAATATATCCAACTACGACAACGAGAGCGCTTATTATCCCTGGAATGAGAAAATGCAATTTCTTCACGTTAATCTTTTTCACCTAATTCTCCTCTAATATGACAGTTTAAATACGTTGAAGTTTAGTTTGTTTCATCAGCGGGCGATAGGAAAAGATCATTCCTCAACTCTTTTGATGTTATTGACCAGTTCTTCATTCGGGTCGGCCAGGAAGGTTTGGTTGGTCTCGTAGATGACCATGCCCGGTTTGGCGCCACCCGGTTTCTTGACATTTTTCTTGAGTGTGTAATCGATCTCCACCTTGGAAGACTGACGCCCCTTGGAATAGAAGGCTGCCAATGTGGCGGCCTCAGCCAAGGATTGTTCGTCATATTTTCCTTGTTCTGTTTTCAGGATCACATGGGATCCAGGAATCTTCTTGGTATGCAGCCAGAGGTCGTCATCGTTGGCGGAACGGGTCAGACGATCGTTCTGCCTGTTGTTCTTGCCGACCAGAATATCCATTCCGCTGGAGGAGACGAATCGCATCGGCTTGCTTTCAATTTTCCTTTTCTTCTTCTGCTTGCCTTTCTGGGGCGGGATGAAGCCGATACGCCGGACCTCGTCCTCGATCTCCTCGATGTCATCGAGGGAGGTGACGTTGTCCAGTGAAAGCAATATGGATTCCAGATAGTCGATATCCTTTTTTAAATCGTAGAGCATCTCTCTGGATACCTTAGCGGCCTCACGAATCTTGGAGACCTTCTTGAAATACTTGGCGGCATTGGCCGAAGGGGAGATGGCTGGATTCAGTTCGATCTCAATCTTAGCGTAATCCGGATCATAATAGTTCTCCACCGTGATTTTCTTAAGACCGGGACGTATCGTATGCAGATTGGCTGTCAGGAGTTCCCCCTTGATGCGGTAGATGTCCGTCTCCTCAGCCTTTTGGATGTTGTCCTCATGGATGGCCAGTTTCTTCAGCAGCTTCTTGAGACGCTGCTTCATGGTCTTTTTCAGTTTCTGTTTTTCCTGCTCACGTTTATCGTTCGCCGTTTTCTCCCCGTACATGGTATCGATAGCCACGGAGAGGGAATCAAAGGTTTTGAATTCTTGGTTCTTACCTGGCAGCAGGGCTACGTCAGAAGGGAGACTCTTGCGATAGAGCAGGTAACCCTCCCTGGGGTGCATAAGCAGGAGTTCCCTGAAATCCGCTAGGCAACCGCCCAAACGGTCATATTCCAGTCGTCCGGCATATTGCAGGCTAGCCTCACCCAGTTCGCAGTCCTGAAGGATTGCTTTCACGGTGGCCGACGAGAACCCCTTAAACATTTGCGGCAGCAGATGGACGAAGTCCTCCTGCTCGGAAGTTTCAGAGTACTTCATCAGGTCATCTGAAAGATGATCGAAATCGTAGTCCATTAGGTTGAACTTGTCAGGATCAGGTGGGAAGACATAGGGGATGTTGGGCAACACCTCGCGGTGCCTGGATATCAGATGGTTGAATTTCTTCTGGGCATCGATGATGACCATCTTGTCATCAACCAGGATCAGATTGGAATGCTTGCCCATGACCTCCAGGATCAACGTCTTCTTGCAGAGATCGCCCAATTCGTTCCTGGCAACGAAATCCAGGAATACGATGCGGTCCATCTGGTGGGTATGGACGGAGAGCAGCTTGCCTCCGGACAGATGTTTTCTCAACACCATGGTGAACAGTGAGGGGGTGGCTGGTGTCTGATAGTCTTGCTTGGTGAGATAGAGTCCCCCGTGCACCGGATGGGCGGACAGGAACAATTTTTGGTTGCCCTGCGCGCTTCTTAGACGGATGAGCACATCCGTCCGGTTGAGGCCATAGATCTTGTCGACCCGGCCTTGGATTAGTTTCTGGTTTAATTCCCTCGAGAGGGCATATAGTAGTACGCCATCAGTTGGCATAATATATCAACTCCTTTGTCTCATTATAGCTTGTTTTATTGGTGGATAATAGTCGAATATTTGCAGGAAAAGACAGCCCGAGTCTATACCTGACATGGTAGTTCTGATATAATATGATGTAATTCGATAATTTAGGAGGGGACATAGATGGAATTTACCAAAATGCATGGTCTGGGAAACGACTTTGTTATGGTACTAGAAGAAAATCTTCCATCGACCATCGCACTGGATGAACTGTCAATCGCTGTTTGCGACAGACATTTCGGCGTTGGCGCGGACGGGCTGATTATCGCCCGCTCCAGTGAAGATCACGATATAAGGATGCAAATCATCAATTCTGATGGAAGCGAGGCTGAGATGTGCGGTAACGGCATCCGTTGCTTCGCCAAGTACGTCTATGAAGAGAATCTGGTGAGAAAGACAACTATGACGGTCGAGACATTGGCTGGAACCATGGTGCCTGTCCTTCATATGGACGGCGACCAGATCAATGGTGTGACCGTAGATATGAACGAACCTCGATTGGCCGGCCGGGTTATCCCGGTGGATTCCGATCTAGATCCGGTCTTAGACTACGAACTGCAAGTGGATGGGGACAAGAAGCGCATCACCTGCGTGTCCATGGGCAATCCACACTGCATCATGTTCGTAGAAGACATCAAGGATATCCCACTGACGACATTGGGTCCAGTGATGGAGAAGCATGAATTCTTCCCCAACAAGACCAATGTGGAGTTCGTGGAAGTGATGGGCAGAAATGAGATTGCCATGCGCGTTTGGGAAAGAGGTGCGTCCGAGACGCTAGCCTGCGGAACCGGAGCCTGTGCAACATTGGTTGCGGCTGTGCTGAACGGCAAATCTGATCGGGATGCGACTGTGCATCTGGCCGGCGGCGACCTGCACATTAGATGGAATGAAGAAGACAACCACGTCTATATGACGGGACCTGCGGACAACGTTTTCGTAGGCGAATACATTATCTAGGAGGATTAAATGGAACAAGCACAGAGAATTCAAAAATTACCACCCTATCTGTTTGCCAGAATCGAGCAGAAGGTGGCTGAAGCAAAAGAAAAGGGCATCGATGTCATCTCTTTGGGTATCGGCGATCCCGACCAACCTACACCAGCGCATATCATTGAGGCACTGAAGACGGCTGCGGATGACGCGTCCAACCACCAGTACCCCAGTTCTGTAGGCATGATTGATTACAGAACGAGCGTTACTGATTTCTACAAAAGAAGATTTGACGTTGATTTGGATCCCAAAACGGAAGTGGTCACTTTGATCGGTTCCAAAGAGGGCATTGCCAACATCAGCTATTGCTACATCAACCCGGGCGACATCAACCTGATACCTGATCCCGGTTATCCGGTATATGGCATCGGCACGCTGCTGGCCGGTGGAGATCCTTACCTGATGCCGCTGATGGAAGAGAACAGCTACTTGCCGGATCTTACGAAGATCCCCGACGAGGTGGCCGACAAAGCCAAGCTGATGTTCATCAACTACCCCAACAATCCGACCGGCGCTACGGCGACGCTTGAATTCTATGAGGAAGTGGTAGCCTTCGCTAAGAAGCATGACCTGATCGTCTGCTCCGATGCGGCTTACACCGAAGTGACCTTTGACGGTTACGTCGCGCCCAGCTTCCTGCAGGTCGAAGGGGCCAAGGATGTTGGTATCGAATTCTTCTCGCTTTCCAAGCCGTTCAATATGACCGGTTGGAGAATCGCGGCTGCTGTCGGAAGACAGGACGTGGTCGAAGCGTTGGGAAGAATCAAGTCGAATATCGACTCAGGAGCTTTCCAGGCGGTTCAGCTGGCAGCCAAGGCAGGTCTTGACGGCAGTTACTCGGTTATCGAGGAAACCCAGAGAATATACAGTGAGCGGATGGACGTCTGCGTTGCAGGTCTGCGCGAGCTGGGATGGAAACTAGAAAAGCCCCAAGCTTCGTTCTACATTTGGGTCAAAGTACCCAATGGTTATACTTCCGCGGAGTTCGCAGAGTATGTGCTTGAGAAGGCTGGTGTCATCATTACGCCAGGTAACGGATACGGCCAGTACGGAGAAGGATACTTCAGAATATCTCTGTGCATCGGCAAAGAGCGCATCACGGAAGCACTGAAAAGAATGAAAGACGCAATCGGAACGATTGAATTATAGGATAAGGCGGCCATTTGGCCGCCTTATGTTCATTCTCTTAGAGGATTCAGACATTCTATATAGAATGTATTAAGAAATACAGAGCGAATGTGGAATCAAAAATTGGCAAAGGAGATGGTTGAAATGGTTAGCAGTATGACAGGTTTTGGCGTCGGCGAGGCAAAAGGTGACGGACATGTTGTTGCAGTGGAGATCAAAGGCGTCAATAGCAGGTTTTGTGAGGTAAAGACGAGGATACCGAGAAAGTATTCAAATTTCGAAGAGAAAATCAACAGAAAAATGAAAGAAAAATTTGCCAGAGGCTACATGGAAGTTTTCATCAATTACAAGGATTTGGCGGACGCAAAAAAACCACTCAAAGTTGACAAAGCGTTGGCCTTGGCATATCATAGTAGCTTAAGGGACCTTGCGGAAGCAATGGGCTCAAACAGCGATATTTCAGTAATGGATATCGCCAAGTTACCGGAAGTTATGGTAGCTGATGACGAAGTGGAAGATATGGAAGCACTCTGGATTCTGACCAAGATGGCGTTCTACGATGCGATCAAAGAAGTCAAGTCCATGAGAGCGGATGAAGGATACAATCTAAAGAGGGATATCCTGAGTAGGATAGACAATCTGAAGGGCCTAGTGGCCGTAGTCAAGCAGTACAGTGAAGACAACCTGGTGGAATATCGGAACAAGCTATTTGAACGTGTTGAGACCATTCTCGGTGACGTACCTGTCAACGAAGACCGTCTGGCCACGGAGATCGCCCTGTATGCCGATAAATCAGACATTACCGAGGAAACCGTAAGACTGGAAAGCCATTTCAAGATGATGCTGGACACGTTGGAAGAAGGCGGGGTAGTCGGTAGAAAACTGGATTTCCTAGTGCAGGAAATCAACCGGGAAGTCAATACCATCGGATCCAAATCGCACGTTTCCAAAATCAGCCAGACTGTAGTGGAAATGAAAAGCGAAGTGGAAAAAATTAGAGAACAGATCCAGAACATGGAATAGCATTAGGAGGACACTATGGATATAAAATTGGTCAACATCGGATTCGGGAATATTGTAAATGCCAATCGTATCGTGGCGATCGTGAGTCCGGAGTCCGCTCCAATTAAACGCTTAGTGCAGGATGCACGGGATCGCAACGAGCTGGTCGATGCCACATACGGCAGAAGGACCAGAGCGGTAATCGTCACGGATTCCAATTATATTGTTCTCTCAGCGGTACAGCCTGAAACTGTTTCCAACCGTCTATCCACGAGCAAAGCAATCGTAGATGTGAGTGAGGGAGAATAGATAATTGAAGAAGCCAGGAATATTACTCGTGATTTCAGGTCCGTCTGGAGCCGGAAAAGGAACATTGGCCAAAGCACTGATTTCTAGGCACAGCAACATTGAGCTATCCATATCCGCCACCACCCGGGACGTACGCCCCGGTGAGAAGGCCGGAGAGACATATTATTACATCAATAAGGAAGAGTTCTTAGAGAAAGTAACTCAAGGACTCTTCCTTGAATATGCAACTGTTTATGACAATTACTACGGTACACCAAGGGACAAGGTGCTTGAAGCACTGGACAAAGAGGTGGACGTAATACTGGAAATCGATATCCAGGGGGCCATGCAGGTTAAGAAGAATTATCCTGACGCGGTCTTTGTTTTCGTGGTACCACCGTCTTTGGAGATCCTCAAGGAGAGGATCATCTGCCGGGACAGGGAACCGTTGGAGGAAATCGAGAAACGGTTGCAGGAAGTCAAGAAAGAGCTGTCCTATATCGGCGAATACGACTATGTAGTCGTAAACGATGAGATTCAAGACGCCGTCGACCAAATGGAATGCATCATCAAAGCAGAAAAATGCAAATCGACCAGGCGCTTTATCAGCTTTGAAGAGAAAGGGGAGTAAGAGATGAAGGAACCCACAGTAGACAGATTGATAGAAAGAATACCGAGTAAATATACATTGGTAATCGTGGCTGCCAAAAGAGCTCGTCAGTTGATCGGCATGCCGGACATGGATTTTGAGCACGGCGACAAGCCCGTTATTAAAGCAATGGAAGAGATTGCTTCAGGCGACGTTATGCTGAAAAAGCCGGAGTAGACAATGGTGAATAAGACCAAGAAAAATATCGTTCTCGGCATTACCGGGGGTATCGCCGCCTACAAGGCGATCGACCTGGCCAGCACCTTGACCAAACTGGACTATGAAGTACATGTAGTCCTTACTGCTGAGGCCATGAAATTCGTGACACCACTGACCTTGGAAGTTATTACCAAGAACCAGGTGTGGACCGACCAGAATAGTCTTGAGAAGAGTTCCATCCCGCATATCAAGTTGGCCGATCTGGCCGATTTGGTGGTTGTGGCGCCGGCAACGGCGAATACCATAGCTAAGGGAGCCAACGGACTAGCGGACAATCTGCTGAGTTCGGTACTTCTTGCGGCAGATTGTCCGAAACTTTATGTGCCGGCCATGAACAGCAAGATGTACCAGCACGATGCGACCCAGAGAAACCTTCGGGACCTTGCGGTGCAAGGGGCTGTTGTGTTGGAACCGGCTGAAGGCATGTTGGCATGCGGCATATCAGGAAAAGGCCGTTATCCGGGTAACAAGACCGTATTGGCGCAGATTGAGAGCATGCTGTTTGGAGACCAGGCCCTGGAGGGCTTCAATGTATTGGTCACTGCCGGAGGTACCAGGGAAGCCATTGATCCAGTGCGATACATCGGCAACCGGAGCAGCGGCAAGATGGGTGCAGCCCTTTGTAAAGAAGCGTTACGACGCGGCGCACATGTGACATTGATACTGGGAAGCCATGAATTGACTGAACTGCCCGAGGTGAACATCATCAGGGTGGAGACGGCCCAGGAAATGTATGAACAGGTGATGCTACACTTCGACACCCAGGACATCGTAATCAAGGCAGCGGCAGTGGCAGACTTCAAACCGGAGTCTGTGAAGGAACAGAAAATAAAGAAAACGGAAGATACTTCCGGGGGGAAGAAGACCAAAACAATCAGCTTGGAGGGGACTGTGGATATTCTTAAAGAAATATCCTTAAAAAAGGACAAGCAGATCGTAGTCGGCTTTGCCGCGGAAACTGAAAATATCGCAACAAATGCGAAGAAGAAATTAAAAGAGAAGAATCTGGATATGATTGTAGCCAACCAAGTCGCAGGTGAAGAGAGCGCTTTCGGTTCGGACGACAATACAGCCACCTTGTATTGGAGCAACGGAAAAGGCCGGGAATTGGAAAAAATGCCAAAATCCGAGCTGGCCAGAGTCCTGGTTGAAGAAATTATCAAGTTGCCCAAGTTTGTCAAGTTGGCACGCTAGGGAAAAGAGGAAGAAAATGTCTAAAATGCTATTTACATCAGAATCAGTAACAGAAGGCCATCCCGACAAGATTTGTGACCAAATCTCGGACAGCATTCTGGATGCCATTATCGAGAAAGATCCAAAAGCCCGTGTGGCCTGCGAAACCTTAGTAAACACCGGCTTGGTATTGGTGGCCGGCGAAATCACAACCGATTGCTACGTGGATATCGCCAAAATCGCCAGACAGACCGTAGAGGAGATCGGCTACACTCGTGCCAAATACGGATTTGATGCCAGCACTTGCGCCGTTCTTGTGAGTTTGGACGAGCAATCCACGGATATCGCCATGGGCGTGGACCAGGCATTGGAAAAGAAATCATGCTGTGAATCAGACGAGTGGGATCAGCTCGGTGCCGGCGACCAGGGCATGATGTTCGGTTATGCAACGGATGAGACGGAAGAATATATGCCCCTCACCATATCCCTGGCCCACAAACTGACCAGGAAACTGGCGGAACTGCGCAAGGAAAAGGTGCTGCCATATCTGCGGCCCGATGGTAAATCCCAGGTTACGATTGAGTATGAGAACCATATGCCTAAGCGCATCGAGGCTGTGGTCGTCTCCACTCAACACGATGAGAAAACCAGTCTGGAGACCATCCGTGAGGATGTGATCAACCAGATTATCAAGCCGGTACTCCCGGCTGAATACATGGATGAAAATACAAAAATCTACGTCAATCCAACAGGACGATTCGTAATTGGTGGTCCGCAGGGTGACTCCGGCCTCACCGGTCGGAAAATCATCGTTGACACTTATGGCGGTGTCGCCAGACACGGCGGAGGCGCTTTTTCCGGAAAAGATCCCACCAAGGTGGACCGCTCCGCATCCTATGCGGCCCGTTACGTAGCCAAGAATATCGTAGCCGCAGGACTTGCCAAAAAGTGCGAGATTCAACTGGCTTATGCCATCGGTGTCGCCAGACCGGTTTCCATTATGGTGGACACCTTCGGGACGGGTACCATTTCCGAAGACAAACTGGTGGAGCTGATCAAAGAGAATTTTGAGCTGAGACCAGCCGGTATCATCGCTACGTTAGATCTTCTGAGACCTATCTACCGCAAAACGGCTGCCTACGGACATTTCGGGCGTAATGACCTGGATCTGCCATGGGAGCGGTTGGATAAAGTGGAAGAATTAAAGAGTAAAAGTAAATTATAGCGAAGAAAAGGCATCTGATGATGCCTTTTTTATTGAAAATATATGATTCCCGCAAATACCTTGCTATAATGTAAGGACAAGGAGGCGAGTATGCATTATACAGGACGAAAACTTGAAATTGTAACTTTGGACGCAGCCCGCTATCTAGTCACTGTGACTACATCATCAATCGGCACCGGCATCAACCATGACGATGAGACCATCGTTTTCCCTTATCTTCTAGGCCGCCTGAAGGCCAGAAGCCTGGTGGGGGAATTGATGTCCGTCAATGCGGAGCTTAGCGTGCTGAGTGTAACCATATTCCAAGAAATGATTCCCCAGGGAGAAGAAATCGTCCGGGGAATCCATGATGAACTCTCTACGGCATACGAGACGGAGATTCCTTTGCAGGTGCATTTCCATCCTCACGATGACAATGGTAAGACCATTGTGGTCCTGATGGCCACTGGGGTGGTCTTCAAGGACCGTGTGAAGATTGATTCCACCAAGGCCAAGGATTATATCTATGCTCTGGGCACGCCCAAGCATCCGGGGGAGATCAACAACCTGGACAGCAAGGAACTGGCCAAGCTTTATTGTGTAAAGGAACTGGCGGAATCCTCTGCCATCCATGAGATTATTATCCTGAATGGTCAGAGTCTGGCTCAGACCATAGAATACATGGAGCGCAACGAAGACCTGGTCCTGCAACTGGAATCCAAGGACGAGGATTTTATCAACAAGAGGGGATACGGGGCGAGCTGCCTATTGTTCTCCTCCACCAACAAAGTGAAGAACGAAGATTACGACGGGATTACGCTTCATTATCTGGGAAGGATGGCATGATGCGAGACATAAGAATTGGACAGATCACATGGATGACAATCGGTTGCCTGCTGTTTCTTTTGCTTCTTCCTGCCGCTTCCATGGCCGAAGAAGATATACAGATCTTCAAGGACGGAGTTGAGATCGAAGCACCGGTGGCACCCTTCATAGAAGACGGAACGACATACATCCCTATCCGGGCCTTAATTGAATCATTGGGCGGACAGGTAAACTGGCACGGTTCGGCGGAACCATTCGAACTGATGCTAGGGGAGAAGAAAATAACCATGCGCATCGGTGAGAACCAGGCGACAGTGAACGAGGAACTGCTTGTGACCGACTATGCAGCCCAGCTGGAGTCTGAAACCACCTTTTTGCCATTACGGTTCGTGAGCGAAAATTTCGGTTTCCAGGTCAACTGGGACGGTGCCGAGCGCCGGGTGGATATACTGGCACAGCTGCAACCGCTGCCGATCCTGGGAGATCCCGTGTTTGATGCTGAGGAATTAAGCGTCTTTGGAGAACCCATGGTCAGCTTGGAGGAGATGCAGTGGTGGTTCTCAGAGCATGTTGATGGTTATGAGGAATTGCCAGGACTCTACTATGAGATAGCTGAGCATTACGGCATACGGCCGGATCTCGCCATCGCCCAGGCAATAAAAGAGACAGGCAGCTTCAGATACGGCAACTTGGTAAACCCTGAACAGAACAATTTCTGCGGCCTGTACGCTACGGGCGTGAGATTGACTGGAACGGAATCCATCTACGGTGCGGATCCTGAGAAGGTAGTACTCGTTGCTGGGAATCATGGAGCCGATTTCATCGACCAGGCCTGTGGTGTGGAAGCACACTTGCAACACCTATACGCCTACGCAACGGATTTACCACTACCAGAGGACAGAGATGTACTAGACCCGCGATTCAACCTGTTGGCTGAGGCATTGACCCATCTACGGGGCAGTGCGCCGGTATTCGCCTATCTGGGCGCATACGACAATCCCAACGGCATCGGTTGGGCCTATCCCGGAGTCAGTTACGGTTATGAGATTGTTGATCTGTATCAGGGGATGTACGAGGAAATAGCGGAACGAAGAGATTTCTAAGAAAAGGGATTTGGACGCTTGCCGCGTCGCTCAATAAGGAGCTGGACAGGCAGACCGGTTACAGAACCGAACACCAGTCCGGCAATAAGAAGATAGGGTAGGAAGTAATAGACACTGGTGCTGCCGACTAGAATGACGGCGGCTGAGAGCTGGCCTACGTTGTGGGCCACGGCCCCCAGGATGGACAGGCCTATGACGCTTAGGGGCGTCCTAAGACCCAGTGACATCAGGGCCCAGGCCAAGAGAGCACCACTAAGCCCGATGTAGAAACCCGGTGTCAGAAATCTTCCCAACAAAAGAGCAAGACTAAGAAGCCTCATGATGGTAATCATCAGGGCTTCTTTTTTTCCCTGTGTGACAATGACATAGAGGACGACAATGTTGGCCAGTCCCAGTTTCATGCCCGGCAGAGGCCAGACCGGAGGCAGCAAGGTCTCTACATAGGCCAGGATCAGAGAAAGGGATAGTAGCATGGATAGTCTCATCATTTTTTTTGCGTTCATCTTTTTTTTGGCAAGTATACTCCCACCTCCTAACAAAGTGTAGATGGTGGGAGGAATTGCCATCTCCTTCATGAGTCATGTTTGTTATAAAATGCAATTCCGGCGAATAAATGGTAATATATTACTGGAAGGAGGTGAAATATATGTATCTCACACATAAAGTCCAGCTACGCAAATTATCAAAACAAGATTTCCTAATATTGCAGACTCTTTGTCGTCTGACAAAGAATCTTTACAACGAAGGTTTGTATTCTGTGCGACAATACTATTTTCAAGAAAATTGCTATCTTCGCTATGAAAGCAATTATCATGCCTGTAAGACCAGCGATAACTATGTGCTGCTAAATACTGATATTGCACAGCAAACACTGAAGCTCGTGGATCGAAATTTCAAATCGTTCTTTTCCTTGATTAAGAAAGCGAAAGCGGGCTCGTATCAGTTCAAACAGATCCGACTGCCGCACTATCTGCCAAAGGATAGTTACGCGCTGCTGATCATTCCCCGTATTCGTATCAAGGACGGCTGGTTTGCCATCCCCATGTCTTCCACGTTCAAGAAAGAGTACGGAAAGCTACGTCTGCAAATACCGGAATACTTGGACGGCAAGGCCATTAAAGAGGTTCATATTCTTCCGCGTTCAAAAGGCCGCTTTTTTGAAGTCGAATATGTCTATGAAGAGCCTGAGAAGCAAGTCATTCTCAATGCGGACAAGGCCTTGGCTGTTGATCTTGGCCTCAACAATCTGGCTGCTTGTGTCACATCCACCGGGGCGTCGTTTATCATCGACGGTAAAAAACTGAAATCATACAACCAGTGGTACAACAAGGTAAATGCCAGATTGCAGAGCGTCAAAGACAAGCAGGGCGAAACAAGGCATTTTACTCGAAAGCAGACACTGATCACGGACAAACGCAATCGGCAGGTAAATCACTACATGAGCACGGCAGCTAGACGGATCATCAATTATTGCATTGAGCACCAGGTCGGCAATCTGGTCGTGGGTAACAATCTTGATTGGAAGCGCAATATCAATATTGGTCACAAGAACAATCAAAATTTCGTACAGATACCACATGGGTTGCTGCGCCGGAAACTTAGCTATCTGTGCGAACTGTATGGTATCAACTATGTCGAGCAGGAAGAAAGCTATACCAGCAAATCCAGCTTCTTTGATAAAGACGTGCTACCTGTGTTCGATGCCGATAATCCGCAAAATCATGAATTCAGCGGAAAACGTATAACACGCGGCCAGTATTGTACAGCATCTGGACGAATTCTCAATGCTGACTGCCATGGAGCACTGAATATATTGCAAAAAAGCAACCTGATAGATCTTACGATCTTACAGGATAGCGGCTGCTTAGACCAGCCTCAGCGAATAAGGATAACTTGAACTATCAGACTTCTCTGGAAATCCCCCGCCTCAAGTGTTCCGCACTAGGAGGGGGGTAGTTTAACGGCTTACTCCGTCAAACTGTGACGTTCCCAAACATTCGATAATGGTCTGGTTGGGGATACATACGATCGATGATCCAGGGTCTTGGATGAAGCCCTGGTTCACACAGATCTGTTCTTCGCAACTGGAGTGCAGCATGTGGACCCTGCCATCCTTGATTTCCACGGTGATCTCTCCATAAGTGGTGCCATAGGTCTGTACCTGGTCTTCTGAGAGATTCAGGATATAGCTTTCCGTACCGTCGATGCTGATACGGATTCTGGTCGCGTCATGGGGTTGAAGCTGTTGCCAGGCGAACAGGATAAGGGCAGAGAGAAGTACCAGGACGATGAGTCCTAGATCCCAGCGGTTGATACGTTTTCTGATGGCGCTACCCTTATTCATAGAAGGATTCCTCCTGCAACAAGGTGAAATACTGTTTGGCTCCGCTGCTGAAGAGTACCTGATCCTGATCAGTGATCAGGATGGCTTCCGCTCCAGGATAGGATTCAATCAGATTCAGTCCTTGTTCTGGTCCAAGAACCAAGGCAGCCGTACTGATGGCATCAGCCAAGGTGCTGGACTCGGCAAGTACCGTAACACTCTTTAGCCCCTCTGCCGGATAGCCGGAGAAGGGGGAGAGGATGTGATGGTACTGCTCCTCCTGGATGCTGTAGAAGCGCTGGTAGGTACCGGCAGTAACGATCGCTGTATCGGCAACCTCGACAAAGCCCATGGTCTCACCAGGCAGGTTGGGATTGGCGATGCCGATCTTCCATGGTGTGTTATCATCCTTCGCGCCGATGACCACGATATTGCCGCCTGCGTCAATGATGCCGCGGGTGATGCCATGGGTCAACAGGGTGTCTCTAGCCAGATCCGCACTGGCTCCTTTGGCTAAGGCGCCCAAGTCCAGTGACATGCCGGGACGTTCTAGCATCAGATTACCATCACCTAGAAGGATGGCGTGGTAGTCGACCAGGGACAGGGTCTGTGCAAGTTCGCTCTGAGACGGCAGAGCGCCCTCAGATTCACTTTTCTTCCATAAGTCGACAAGAACCCCAACACTAATGTCAAAAGCGCCCTGAGAGGCTTCTGAAACACCCAGGGCTGTTTGAATCAGGGACAATACATTATCAGGCAAAGAGATATACTCTTTGCCTGATGCTTGATTGATCTGATATATGATGTTGTTCGGACTATTCTCATAACGGTCCAGCTGGTTGTCCAACTGTTGCATGGCGTCAAGCGCCGCATCGATGGCCTCTTTGGCCTCCGGTTCATCCGAGCTGATGACCTTGATGGAAACCAGGGTATCCATCAGGAAGGAATCAGCTGAGACTTCCTTGGGCCGCAGATGCTGAACGAACAGCAGCGTGGCGATGAGAAGAACCGCAGAAGATAGTAATAAGATTCGCTTCATGATTTATTTGCACAACCCGCATGCGGCACAACCGACTTTGGGTTCTTCCTCCTTAACAGACGCTAGGCGAGCCGTCATATCGAAAAAGGCGTCAAGGGGCTCAATGATTTCAATGGCGCCTGTAGGACAATTATCTGCACACCAACCGCAGTTGGTACATTTCTCTTCATCGATAACCGCGAGGGTGCCGTTTCCTTTCGCGATGACATGGATGGCATCGGAAGGACAGCCTTTCTCACACTTCTTACATTTGATACAGGATACACTGCAGACCTTGCGGGAATCTTTGCCTTTGTCCGTATTGGAACAGCTGACGAAGACCCTCTGGGTAGCACGACCCAATACGATGATGCTTTGGGGACAAGCCTCGACACAGATGCCGCAGCCGGTACATTTTTCCAAATCTACGTCAGGCAGGTTGTCCTCGCCCATGGTGATAGCACCGAAGGGACAGGATACAGAGCAGGTACCCAGACCGAAGCAGCCAAACTGGCAATCCTTGGAGCCTTGGAAATAGGTGGCCGCCAGATCACATGAAGGGATACCCTCATACTCATAGATATATTGGGACTTGTCCACGGTGCCCTGGCATTGTACCCGGGCGATCAAAGGCTCTTTGCATTCGCCGGCATCCAAACCCATGACTGCAGCTACACGGTCAGCCGTATCTTTGCTGCCTGGAATACAGGCATCGACAGGGGCATCGCCAGTAGCAATGGCTTCCGCCAGCCCGGCACAACCGGGATAACCGCAAGCGCCACAGTTGGCGCCGGGCAATGCCTCGATAAGTTTTTCCACTGTGGGATCAACTTCTACTTTTAGTTTTTTGCTCGCCAATCCTAAGACCAGTCCGAAGATGAGACCTAGGGATGCAAGCGCGATGATTGCTTCAAACATGCTAACCTCCTAAACCAATCCGGTAAAGCCAAGAAAGGCGATACTCATGATGCTGGCGATGATCAGTGAAATGGGAGTGCCTGCCAAAGCAGGAGGCACATCCATCTCGTCGACCCGTTCACGCAGTCCGGCGAACAGGATGAGTGCCAACGTGAAACCAAGTGCATTGGCTGTACCATTGACTACTGTCTCCACGAAGTTGAAACCATTCTGGATGTTCAAAAGGGCGATACCCAGTACAGCACAGTTGGTGGTGATCAGGGGCAGGTACACACCCAGTGACTTATAGAGACCCGGGCTGAACTTGCGGATAACCATTTCCACGAATTGCACCAAGCTGGCGATGACCAGAATGAAGGCGATGGTCTTGAGGTACTCCAGACCCAGCGGAAATAGGATGAAGTTGTAGACCAGCCATGAAATGGCGGAGGCGATAGTCATTACAAAGACTACGGCCATGCCCATGCCGATGGCGGACTCAACCTTTTTGGAGACACCCAGGAACGGGCATACACCCAGGAACTGGGAGAGTACGATATTTTGCACCAGCATAGCGCTGATGATCATTGCAAAGTAACTCATTATTTAGCCTCCTTTGCAGCTTTTTTGTTTTTGTAGAGATGGATCACTCCTAAGATGCAACCCAGTGTCAGGAAGGCACCCGGAGGCAAGATCATGACCAAAGCCGGTTGGAAGGACTCTCCGAACAATTGGATTCCCATAAAGGTTCCGGCTCCCAGAACTTCACGGAAGGTGGCCAGGATGGTCAGCGCTATGGTGAAGCCAAGGCCCATACCCAGTGCGTCGTAGATGGAGTCCAGTATCGTATTCTTGTTGGCGAAAGCTTCAGCTCTACCCAAGATGATACAGTTCACTACGATCAGCGGCAGGAATATACCCAGGGAAGCGTACAAATCAACGAAGAACGCATGCATGAGCATTTCGATCATGGTAACGAACGTCGCGATGATGACGATGTAGGAAGGGATCCTAACACTGTCCGGGATAATATTTCTAAGTAACGAAACAACTATATTGCTGGCAGTAAGAACGGCGATAACCGCTAGTCCCATACCGATGGCGTTGTTGACCGATGTTGTGACCGCAAGAGTGGGGCACATACCGAGCAACAAGACGAAGATGGGATTGTCCTTGAGAATGCCTTTGGTAAATTCTTTATTTAAACTCATATCCTAACCTCCGTCCTAAAAATTATCTTGGAAGTGAGAGCGGGCGATGTTGACACCGTCTGTCACAGCCTGGGATGTGATGGTAGCCGCTGTTATGGCCTGGATCTCATCCGGATTCGCCGGTTC
>DAOUPV010000074.1 GCA_030625965.1 Clostridia bacterium | reverse complement strand
CCTTCCGCACCGATGCCAATTTCAGGGCCTACTACAATGTGGAGCAGTCCTGGGCGGATCACAAGAGGATCCTACTGGAACTCTCACGCTACCAGATTTATCGTGATGTGATGTACGATCCCGTGCTGGGCGCCTACGCAGTGCGCCGGGCGGGTTATGCCACTGATTCCCGATATCCTCAGAAACTGATCAACATCATCAAGGAGTACGATTTGTGGTCGTTGGATGAGATCGGCATCTAGAAAGAGGTGGCGTTATGAGAAAAATTGGAACAGTGATTTCCGTAAATAGCAGTGCGCGCCGCGATACCAAAAAGGAACCCGTAGGTAGGGGATATTTGGAGCACGGTTATGGATTGCAGGGGGATGCTCACGGTGGTGACTGGCATCGTCAGGTCAGCCTACTCTCGGTGAAGGACATGGAACAGCTGAGTGAAGACGAACGCAAAGCCTGTAGGGGCACCTATTCCGAAAACATCACCATCGAAGGAGAAGGGTTTCATGAATTTCTTAACGGTACCGTCTTCAAGATAGGCGAAGCACATCTTGAGATAACTCAGGTGGGACAACCCTTCGAAAGAGATATTGACACTTATGCACCCCGTGAGGTCATCATGTACGCCGAGGGCATATTTGCCGTGGTACGTGAATCAGGATGGGTCCAGGTAGGTGACCCTGTCTACGTAGAGGATTAAGAGGACTTTAAACCGGATCGGAAGATCCGGTTTTTGTCGTTCTTTGGTCTGGAAAGTTAAAGCAGGCGTAATTGTAAGGGCTCACGGAAATAAGGGTATGATTGACTGGATATTTGTAAATTAAGCTATGGAAATTCAGTTCTGGCCTTGGTACTCTTAGTACAAGGAACAGAATGCTTCAATAGGAGGCACCATGGTCCTGGCATTTTGCCGTGCCAACATGTTTTCTACAATTTAAAAAGATTATATGGTTTTAATAATTAATAGGGAATGCGGTGAGAATCCGCGACAGCCCCCGCTGCCGTAAATGCAGACGAAACTTGAATTAGCCACTGTCCTAGACGGGAAGGCCAAGGAGTAGGATGAAGCAAAGTCGGAAGACCTGCCATATGGTTATCACTACGAACCTCGGTGGGAGGCCCTGTATCAGTCAACCCATGGGTTGACTCTTTTTTTTATCTTGTAAAGTAGCATGTGCTCAGGCAACACCATGAACCAGTCAAGGGGAATGAACAATGAATATTGGATTAATCGGAATAAGTCATAAGAACGCATCGGTTGAGGTAAGGGAGAGATTCACCTTCACAACCAAGAGCAAGGCCGCCTGCACGGAAGACTTAAAGCAAAGATATATCCCGGAGTTTATGATTCTGTCGACTTGCAACCGTACTGAAATCTATTTCGCAGGGCCTGATCCAGAGGATTTGGCACAGCAAATCCGAGAATATTGTCTGGGGCAATTCGGCCATGATCTCTCGGGTTATCTATACTCCAAATGCGGAAGAGAGGCTGTGATCCATCTGCACCGCGTGGCCTGCGGACTGGATTCCTTGGTTCTGGGGGAGGATCAGATTCTGGGCCAACTGAAGGATTCTTTCGCATTGGCGATGGAATGCGGCAGCAGCAAGAAGGTGTTGAACAAATGCGTGCGCGAGAGCATCGCATTCGCCAAGAAGATGAAAAGCGAATATAGGATGTCAGAGAACCAGTTGAGTATTGCCTCGATTGCGGTTAAGTATGTCAGCGAAAAGGTAGGCGGACTAAACGGTAAAAGGATCATGTTGATCGGAACCGGAAAAATCGGGAAATTGGCCTATCAGTACCTGAAAGAACAGCAACCGGCGGCCCTCTATCTGGCGTCAAGGATAGCCCAGGATAAGGAAAAGGAAGAACGTCTGAAGAAGCAGTTCCCAGATGTTATTTTGGTGGACTATGAGAAGCGTTATGAACTGGCTGCCTCCATGGATCTGGTCTTCTCGGCAACGGGCTATCCTCGGTTGGTGCTAGAACGAAATCGCATGCAGCCCTTTGAAAAGCCGGTCCTGCTGATGGATATGGCGCTGCCCCACGACATCGACAAGCAGTTGGCACTGGAGGATAATGTCTCCTTGTATGGTCTGGATGACCTGAAGGAGACTAAGGATAGAAACATCAGCTACCGTTTGCGGGTGGCTGAAAAGATCCAGGCCAGTATTGAGTTCCAGGTCTTGGAGCTAGAGAACTGGTATATGAGGGCGCATCTGGATGAGACACTTGTACGTTTCAACCAGATGGGAAACCAGGTCTATGAACGCACGCTGGAGATGATCGACCGTAAGCTGACACTGACCGACAGTGAGCATCTGAACATGAAGAAGATTGTGCGTTCTTGCATCAAGCAGATGGTCAATCGACCGATTACCCAGATGAAGTCTCTGGATAATCCGGAACAGATACAAGAAATGAAACGGGCTATGGAATACCTGTTTCTGCTGGATCAGGAGGTTTAGATGGGTTTAGACGTGAATCTATCGATCAGGAACAAGAAGGTGCTGATTGTCGGCGGAGGAAAAGCCGCTCAACTGAAACTCGGAAAACTGATTGCAGAAGGAGCCAGGATCACAGTGATAGCACCTCATATACTCGACAGCATCGAAGAGCAGTCGGATGACTGTATAAAGAGAACATACCAGGAAGGTGATGAAAGAGGCTACTTCATGGTGGTCTGCGCTACCGATGATGCGGTTCTGAATCAGGGAATCGTCGGGCGCTGTGAAGAAGACGGGCAGCTGGTTCTTAATTGCAGCGGGTCTGGCAACCTGCGCATGAATGCGGTATGTGAGGTCGATGATCTGCGGATTATCGTCTCTGGTCGAAAAGGAAATCCGGGGTTTTCCCGCTATCTGGCCGGATTGCTGTCTTCAGCTGTGGATGACGAGATGTTCAGGCGCTACAGACTGCACAGCCAGTTGCGGCAGATATTGATCGACAAGAAGGATCCCGGAAAGCGGGAGAAACTGAGTCAGGCACTTACCTTGGGTGAAGCTAGCCTAATACAATGGATTGAGAGAGAAGATGATGGAAATTAAAATTGGAACGAGAGGCAGCAGGCTGGCGATCTACCAGACCGAGCTGGTGATGCGGAAATTGAAAGAAGCACATCCGGAGTTGGATGTCAGCATGAAAATCATCAAGACCAGTGGAGATCTAATCACGGACGTACCGCTTGCCAAGATGGGGGACAAGGGAATTTTCGTTAAAGAAATCGAGGAACAGTTGCTATCCGGGGAAATCGACTTGTCGGTGAACAGTATGAAGGATATGCCGGGGATTTTGCCCGATGGGCTATGCCTTGGCTGTTGCCCGGACAGTGTAGATCCCAGAGACGCGCTGGTAACCCCTCATACGTTGTCGGATCTCTCGGATTTGCCGCAGGGTAGCGTCATCGCAACCGGTAGCGTACGCCGGGAGCGGCAGCTGCTTGCCATCAGGCCGGATATCCGTGTAGAAGGCATCCGGGGTAACGTGGAAACCAGAATCCAGAAGATGCTGGACCGGGGTCTGGACGGCATCATCTTGGCTATGGCTGGGATCAAACGACTGGGACTGGATGCGGATGAACGTTATAGGGTGATTCCCATCGATGAGGAATTGGTTCTGCCTTCGCCCTGCCAGGGTATATTGGCACTGGAGATGCGCGAAGGAGATGAGAAGACCGCTGTGCTGCTGGAGAGTTTGCGGGACGACGAGCTGGAGCTTAGGGCCGGCTTGGAACGGGACTTCCTGATCCATATCCACGGTGGCTGTCATGCCCCTACTGGTGCCCATGCCCGGTTAGAAGGGGACACGGTCCATCTGAGCGGTCTGTTCGGCAATGATGACAGACTGGTTCGCAAAAACATGAGTGCCAAAATTGGGGAACATAAGGATCTGGCCATGAAACTGGCGCAGGCCATTGGGGAGGATCTGAAACATGACTAATGTATATCTGGTCGGCGCCGGTTGCGGAGACGCAGGGCTGATCACGGTTAAAGGGAAGAATGCCATTGAAAAGGCGGATGTGCTGATCTACGACTATCTGGCCAATCCGGAGCTGCTCGCTTATGCGAAACCGGATGCGGAACGGATCTATGTGGGCAAGCAGGCAGGCAACCATGCCATGGAGCAACAAGACATCAATCAGCTGATCGTACGGAAAGCACAGGAGGGAAGCACAGTCACCCGTCTGAAAGGTGGCGATCCCTATGTGTTCGGGCGTGGTGGAGAGGAAGCTAGGGATCTGAGGGAAGCCGGTATCGTTTTCGAGGTGGTACCCGGGATCACTTCCGCCATCGGGGGCTTGGCTTACGCCGGTATTCCCATCACCCACCGGGGTGTGGCTACCAGTTTCCACGTGATTACCGGACACAGAAAAGACGAAGGATCGCTGGACTACTCGCTTTATGCCAAGCTGTCCGGCACGTTGGTCTTCCTGATGGGCATGGGTCACCTGGGGGATATTGCTGGCGGACTGATGCGTGAGGGAATGAGCGCGGAGTTGCCGGTTGCGGTCATACACAGAGCCAGCACCCCGAGACAGAAAACCGTGGTGGGCACCTTGGACAGCATTGAATCCGATGTAAAGAAGGCAGGGCTTACCCCACCGGGACTGATCGTAGTGGGTGAGGTGGTCCGTAGACGTGAAGAACTGAACTTCTTCGAGGAGAAGCCCTTGTTCGGTAAAACCGTAGTGGTTACCCGGGCCAGAAGCCAGAGCTCTTCCTTGAGTGAAGCGATCCGGGGGTTGGGTGGCGAAGCATTGGAAGCACCCATGATCGGGATTGAAAAGATGAACACTGAAGAGCTGGAAACCTGCATCGACAACTTGGAGCGATATAGCCATATCCTGTTCAGCAGTAAGAATGCTGTTCAGATCTTCTTTGAAGCACTGCACGGACTGGGACTGGACACCAGAAAGCTTGGAAATACCAGGATCGCCGCTGTTGGTAGGGAGACAGGAAAGTGTTTGGAGGGATATGGCATCATGGCTGATCTGGTACCGGAAACATACATAGGCGAGGAACTAATGCAAATCCTGATTCCGGAACTGGACTCCACGAGCAAGGTGCTACTGCCGCGTTCGGCAGATGCCAGACCATTCCTGGTGGACGCGATCGGTAAGATTTGTGAGGTCAGGGAAATCAAGACCTACAAAACCGTGAGAACCGACCAGGGTGAGGGTCTTGCTGAAGCTTTGGCTGCCGGCAGCATCGACTATGTCACCTTTGCCTGTGGTTCAACGGTTAGGAACTTCATGGGTTGCCTGAGTGAAGAGCAGAAGGCTTCACTCCCTGATGTGAAAATGATCTCCATCGGGCCGGTCACCTCGAAGGTGATGAATGAACATGGTCTGAGCATCTATAGGGAAGCTGAGGAACACACCATAGAGGGTATGCTGGAGGTGATTGTCCATGATCGCTAGGAATAACCGCCCCACAAGGCTCAGGACCAACACCGCTATGCGTGGCCTGGTCCGGGAGAACCGATTAAGCCTGGATGGGATCATGTACCCTCTGTTCTTGGTCGAAGGGGAGCAGATAAAAAAAGAGATCTCCTCCATGAAGGGACAGTACGTGATGTCTCTGGACATGTTGGCTGGCGAGATACAGGAGCTGATGGCTCTGGGTATCCGCTCGGTCCTGCTGTTTGGAGAACCCGATTCGAAGGATGAAGCGGGCAGTGGTGCCTATGACGAGCAGGGTATCGTACAAAAAGGTATCCGTCTGATCAAGGAACGTTTTCCGGAAGTTTTGGTAGCGGCGGACGTCTGCCTCTGCCAGTACAAGGCTGACGGTCATTGCTGTTTTTTCGACGAGGCTGGTCGCATTAGGCGTATGAAGACACTTGAGACGCTAAACCAGGTCGCCCTGAGTCAGGCCAAGGCCGGGGTAGATATGGTGGCTCCGTCTGACATGATGGATGGTCGTGTAGGCAGTATTCGTGAGAGCCTGGATGAGAACGGTTTCGAGCATGTCTCCATCATGGCCTACAGTGCCAAATATGCCTCGAATATGTACGGCCCCTTCCGTGATGCAGTCCACTCCGCACCGACCTTTGGTGATAGGAAATCCTATCAGATGGACTATGCGAACGGACGGGAAGCAATGAAAGAGATGGAGTTGGACCTATTGGAAGGGGCGGACATCCTGATGGTGAAACCGGCTGGGTTCTACCAGGATATCATACGCACTGCCAGGGACCACTTCGACGTTCCGTTGGCGGCATACCAGGTGAGTGGCGAGTATGCCATGCTGAAGAATGCCGTCGATGCGGGACTTCTGAACAAGAGGGCCATCCTGGAGAGCCTTATGGCTCTTAAACGTAGTGGCGCAGACATATTGATTACCTATTTTGCCAAAGAGCTGAAAGAATTGCTGGGGGAATAAATTATGGAACGAAAAGAATCGAGCAAGCTTTATAAAGAGGCTTGCCGTTATATACCAGGTGGCGTCAACAGTCCGGTCCGGGCCTTCAAGTCCGTGGGGCTGGATCCCCTCTTTGTCAAGGAGGCCAAGGGATCACGCATCACCGATGTAGACGGCAGGGAGTACATCGACTATATCGGCTCCTGGGGACCCATGATTCTCGGACATGGCAGCCAGGTGGCCACAAAGGATGTGGCCCGCTTTATCGAAGCAGGGACCAGCTATGGATTCGCGACCGGAGCTGAAGTGGACATGGCCAAGCTGATCATCGAGGCGTATCCATCTATGGATAAGGTTCGCATGGTCAATTCAGGAACGGAAGCCACCATGAGCGCCCTCCGCGTGGCCAGAGGCTTCACCGGACGGGACAAGATCCTCAAGTTCGAGGGTTGCTACCATGGACATAGCGATGCCTTGCTGGTTCGTTCCGGATCAGGCACGTTGACCTTCGGTGTGGCGACCAGTGCTGGTGTACCGGCCGATGTGGTCAAGCATACCCTGGTATCTGGCTACAACAACATAGAAGAGCTGCGGAATGTATTTTCCCAACATAAGGACGAGATTGCAGCCGTGATCCTGGAGCCCATCGCTGGCAACATGGGCGTGGTGGCGCCAGAGCTGGAATTTCTTAGCGAACTGAGGAGTTTGACCAAGGAACAGGGGACCGTACTGATTTTCGATGAGGTAATCACCGGTTTCCGCGTGGCTTACGGCGGAGCACAATCATATTTCGGTATCGAGCCGGATATGACTTGTCTGGGCAAGATTATCGGAGCGGGCCTGCCGGTCGGTGCTTTCGGGGGCAAAGCCGAGATCATGGACTGCCTGGCACCCTTGGGTCCCGTGTATCAGGCAGGTACACTGTCAGGAAATCCCCTGGCCATGAAGATGGGCATGAATGTCTTGAACCACCTGAGGGATCATCCTGAGATCTATGAGGATATCGAGGATAAGGCCAAGTTCCTGGAAGAGGGATTCCTGAAGAATATTAAGGAGACGGGAGCCAAGGCCCAGGTAGTGCGCTGTGCCGGTATGCTGTGCCTGTTCTTCACTGATCGGGAGATCAAGACCTACCAGGACGTAATGACCTGTGACACTGAGATGTATGCCCGCTACTTCAGTGGCATGCTAGATGGGGGCATATTGCTGGCACCGGCGCAATTTGAGGGCATATTCCTGTCTGCGGCACATACGAAAGAAGATTTGGAGAAGACCCTCGAGGTCAATAGAATGGTATTGAAGGAGATGTACAATGGCTAAGTTTTACGGAATAGGTGTGGGTCCAGGAGACCCCAAACTGCTGACCATCAGGGCGGCTGAGGTATTGAAGGAATTGGACGTGCTGCTGGTACCTGCGACCAAGAAAGGCAAGAAAGGCATCGCCCATCAGATTGCAGATCCCTATCTCAAAGAGGACTTGATCATTGAAACCATCGATTTCCCAATGGTAGTCGATGAGGAAGTGTTCAACCAGGCCGGCAATATAGCTGCCAACAAGGTGATCGGGCGCATAGCTGAAGGTAAGAACGTGGGCTTCATAACACTGGGAGATGCCAGTGTCTACAGCACCTATCACTATATCGTCACGGCACTGAACGAAAGAGTGGAGATCGAGACCATCCCGGGCATCACATCCTTCTGTGCTGCAGCAGCCCTGGACAATCGTCCCTTGATTGAAAAAGATGAGATCTTCTCGGTCATTCCCATGAATGCTTCAGATGAACAGATAGACAAGATTCTGTCCCATGGGGATGCATTCCTGTTCATGAAGGTCTATAAGCGAGAGGAGCGTCTTAAGAAGCTCCTGGCGAAGCATGGTCTCGTGAAGAACGGTATGATGGCACTACGCTGCGGTTTCCCAGAAGCCAGGATTGAGGATGATGTGATGGATTGTCTTAGTGACAATAAGGAATATCTCTCGGTGGTACACACCAGGAAATAGGGACTCTGGTCGAAAAGGATTGATATTGATATTTATGAAGGAATGAAGATGCACCTGCCTTGATAGGCAGGTGCGTCGTTTTGGGTTTCATTCTTTTTTCTTTCTGCGCTGATAATCCGACTCGATGTCCTTTTTCCAGTTTTTGTCGAGTTTGCGACCGCCTCTGCATTCACAGACCACGTTGTTGATGGCCTCAAAATTGAGGGTGGTTCCTTCCAGGTCAGCATGGTAATCGCAGGCAAAATCCTCGGAGATGCCGATGTCCTGAGCCGCCTTGACGGCATCAATATTGGCACCCATGAACAGGATTTCCCATCCCGCTTCCCTTTTCTGAGAGATGAGACGATTGACCCGTTCGCGATCATATTCCCGGCTGGAATTTTCCATGCCGTCAGTGAGGATGACCATCAGGGTCTTGTCTGGCCTGCTCTCTTCTGGTGTTTCCAAGTGGGTCCTGGTAAAGAAATGGATGGTGCTTCCCACTGCATCCAGCAGAGCCGTGCAACCTTGGGTAACATAGTCGTGCCTGGTCAGTGGCCGGACGGTCTTGATGTTTTCCCGTTGATGTAGCATGACAGAGTCGTCATCGAAGAGGATGGTGCTCACCAGAGCGCTGTCCACTTCTTTACGTTGTTTGTCCAGAACCTGGTTGTAACCGTCGATGGTGCTTTCTTCTAGTCCGCTCATGGAACCGCTGCGGTCCAGGACGAAGATCAGTTCAGTGCATTTGTTATTCATTATTTCTGCCTCCTTCGGTTTTGACTATAGCGTACCGTATGGAGGGGTGGATTTGGTCAAACGCGAATTGACAATTAGACTCCCAGCAGTTTTTGATCAAATTTGAACAGTGTCTGATTCAGAAGATTAATGTCATAATCGCCTTTCTCGATATAATATTGGATGATGAGATCGAAACGCTTGCTTTGCGACAATGTAAAGCCGGCAGAGGCAAGAAGGTCCAATGTGTCATCCAGATCGAGCTCCAGTGCTACACAGAAGGCCAGGGCGGTCTCCTTCTTGGGTTGGTATTCAGGTTTTGAGCGGATGAGAGAGAAGAGCTGGCGGCTGACATTGGCCCTCTTATAGACGCTTGTGTCCGACCATTCTTTCTTATCAATAAGACGAATCAACCGTTGTGAGAATGTCTCGTCAGCTTGATCCAGAAGTTCTTCAAGTTGCATGGATTCACTATGGAATACTTGGTATTCCATAGTGGGTTCCACACTACATAGATCGTAGCTCTCCAGCATCCGATCGGATTCCTGCAGCTTGACGTCCTCGGCATAATGGTCGTCGATATATTGGTGGACCTCGTCCACCAGCTTCTGGCTGAGCTGGAAGGCGGTCTTGTCGAAGACTACCAGTGTGACTTCCATATCATTCTGTAGGAGGAACTCATTGATGGCCTCGGTGGCCACTCTGAGTGACTGCTCCTTGGGGTAGCCGTAGATACCGGACGAGATGAGAGGAAAGGCCACTGATTTAAGACCGTTTTGCTTGGCCAACTCTAGGGAACTTCGGTAGCAGCTCCGTAGGAGTTCTTCTTCTCGGTTCGTGCCGCCTTGCCAGATGGGACCCACGGTGTGGATGATGTGGCGGCTTGCAAGCGAGAAACCGGGTGTGATGACCGACTGACCTACAGGGCAATGCCCGATCTTGTCGCAGGCTTCCTGTAGCGGCTGATGGCCTGCGGCCTGGAAGATGGCACCACAGACCCCTCCGCCGGCCTGGAGAGCGCTGTTGGCTGCGTTAACGATGGCATCGGTGTTCATGTTGACGATATCTCCACGTAGGATTTGTAGTGGCATGGTTTCTCCTTAATGGTTATTTAACGTTGCTATAATTTTAACACCAAAACCTGAGAAGTACAAAATGTCCGGCACAACACCTGGGCGAATGTTTTTATAATATGCAACAATATTATCAATATTGACTTTAATAATGTTAAATGATATCTTTAATATAGTTAAAGGGGGT
>DAOUPV010000005.1 GCA_030625965.1 Clostridia bacterium | reverse complement strand
CCTGCAATCAAATGTAACAAGAAGACTGCGAAAGCGGTTGACTTACTAGAGCGACTTGAACACGCTGCTTAAGAGAATAAGGCTCCCGCTTACAAAGCGGGAGAAAAGTAATTAGCAAGCTTCTCTAACGAAAAAAATCCTCCCCCACTTCAAAACCTTTTAGGTTTAAGTGGGGGAGGATTCAAGGTGTTGTTCCTGGTTCAATTCATGGCCCTGTCCGGGGTTAACGTACCTTCCGCTAGTTTGCTGGTGACCATAGAGACGGTAAAGTATCTGAGCTTGGAGCTGCTTATGGCCATGCTGTTCTGGGTAGTCCTGCACGGAAGGGGATATTGCTTCTATTGTCCTCTTGGTACCCTGCTGGGATTCCTGGCTAAAAAAGCAGGACAGCGGATCACAACGGATAGTAAGATCTGTGTAGCCTGCGGCAAATGCAACAGTGTCTGCCCGATGGGGATAGACATCATGTCCAAGGCTAAGCTTAAGGAGAGTGTTGTCGATGCAACCTGTGTCGGTTGTGGCAGATGTGTGGATGCCTGCCCAGCCCGGACCTTATCCTATGAGACGAATTTCCTGACATTCGTTGAAAGACTTCGAGTAAAGAAAATCTGAAAAGGCATTACAGATTTGTAGGGCCTAACTTGGATGCGATATACTGGTACAGTAAAAACAAAGGAGACAACATATGTGGACACATGTAGATGGTAAAGAGGTAGTTGAAATTAAATTGTATGCGCTCTCAACCTGCGGTTGGTGCAAAAAATCCAAGGATCTACTGAATGAAAGTGGTGTAGCCTACGATTATGTGTTTGTGGATCAGCTGAGTTCCAAGGACAGGAACACGGCCGTTGTTGAAATGGAGAGCTTCGTAGAGGAGCAGGCATTTCCACTCCTGATTGTCGGTGGTGAAACTTCAATTCTGGGTTTCAAGCCGGATATGATCAAGAAGGCAATCCGTGGATAATAATATAAAGAGTAGAGTGGAAGCGCTATACGCTAAGATAGAGAACGAGATAGCAGGAAAAGGCTACTATCTTAATCCCGACCGTGAGTTCGTGGATATGCTGTTGCAGGGCCTGCTTGCGAACCAGGACCGCTATGGGTACCTGTCCTGTCCCTGCCGTCTTTCTACAGGGAAAAAGGAAGAGGATTTGGACTTGGTCTGTCCCTGTGATTACAGGGATGACGACCTGGCTGAATACGGAGCCTGTTATTGTGCCCTATATGTGGACGAAGAAGTATTTGCCGGTAACAAGGAAGTGACTTCGATTCCGGAAAGACGAAGAAGAAAATCTTCTGAGGTGAGCGACAAGAACAAGCTATCCGATGCGGGGTTGTCCTATCCGGTGTTCCGATGCAAGGTTTGCGGCTACTTGATGGCCAAGGACCAGCCACCGAAACGCTGTCCCATATGCGGTGTGGACCAGGACCGTTTTGAACGATTCATGTGATAGAACTGATATGGGAGAGGATATGACAGGGAAGATTGAAGACGCGATGGCATTCGCACTCACGGCCCATTGTGGTCAGACACGAAAAGGCAGCGAGACACCTTATATTTTTCATCCGGTCGAGACGGCCCAGATCGTAATACAGGAAAAAGGTCATGAAGATACGGTGATCGCCGCACTCTTGCATGATGTGTTGGAAGACACGGATGTGACGCTAGCGGAACTGAAGGAGCTATTTGATAAACGGGTCTGTCAGTTGGTAGGTGATGAGACAGAGAACAAATCCCTCAGTTGGTCCGAAAGAAAAGAAACAGCCATCCGAATGATTCAAGATTCTCAGGATGAACAGCTTAAACTGCTGGTGCTGGCAGACAAACTCTCCAACCTGCGGGCCGTGGAACGCGATCTGGAGGAATGCGGGTCTGATTTCTGGAACAGATTCAACCAGAAGGATCCGAAACGTCAGGAATGGTATTATCGGGAGATGGGGAAGGCACTTGCTTCACTGGCAGACACCAGGTCGTACAGGGAGTACATACAGCTGCTGGAACAGGTATTCGGATGTACAGGTAACAGGAAGTAAATCAAGCAGTAAATCATGCAGTAAATCATGCTTGACGTTAATGAAACGAAAAGTCTTGTAAAACAGAGGGGTTTGCATTATAATGAATCGAACTGAAATAGTAGACGTAAAAGTGGGCTCACAGCCCACTTTTTATATTATCCATAGGAGGTAAGCGGATGAGCGCTAAAGACATCCAGCAACGCATGGAAATGCGATTTGAAAAAGAGTTCGCAGAGCTGGGCTACGACTTGAGGTATGTGGAATGGAAGAAAGAGGGTGCAGACTGGTACCTGAGATTCTTTATAACGACACCGAATGGCATCTCGATTGATGATTGTGAAACGGTATCCCGTTATTTGGATCCCATTTTGGACCAAGAGTTCACAGATTCCAAAGAGGGATATATCCTCGAAGTCTCTTCGCCAGGCATCGAAGCTCCGATTCGCAAAGACCGGGACTTTGAAGAGGCCAAGGGAAAGCTCATCCATGTCAAGCTTTACCAAAAATTGGATGGTAAAAAAGAATTTGAAGGCATTTTGGAATCGTATGATGAAAAGAGCATTACGATTGATATAAACGGATCATTGAAGCAGTTTGACAAGGAAATGGTCAGTTCTGCCCGTCTGGCAGCACAGTTTTAGTTTTTGGAGGAGAACAGAATGAATAAGGAATTTATTTCGGCTTTAAAAGAAATTGAAAAGGGAAAAGGCATTTCCATTGATATACTGCTGGAAGCCTTGGAAGCAGCTTTGATTTCTGCCTATAAGAAGAATTTCAGCACCCCGCAGAGTGTACGGGTGGTGATCGACAAAGAACAGGGAGACATCCAGGTGTACGCCCAGAAGTTCATCGTTGAAGAAGTGACAGATGATCGGATGGAAGTATCATTGGAAGATGCCAAAGTTATTGATATCGAATATGAGCTCGGTGATGTGATTGAAAACGAGGTCACCCCGCGCGATTTCGGACGTATCGCAGCCCAGACCGCCAAGCAGGTCGTGGTGCAACGTATCCGGGAAGCGGAAAGAAACATCATATTTGAAGAATTCAGCAACCGTTCAACCGACATCATCACGGGTGTGGTTCGGCGTATTGAGAATGGCAACATTTTCATAGACTTCGGAAAAACCGAAGGGATGCTGCCGGTAACAGAGCAGATCGCTAAAGAGCGTTACAACAGCGGAGACCGAATCAAGGTTTATATCGTTGAAGTGAAAAAGACCAACAAGGGCCCGCAGATCATCATCTCCAGAACCCATCCTGGACTGATCAAGAGACTATTTGAACTGGAGGTTCCTGAAATACATGACGGCACCGTGGAAATCAAGAGCGTATCCAGGGAGCCGGGTGCCAGAAGCAAGATCGCCGTGCACTCTTCAAACAATAACGTCGATGCGGTTGGTGCCTGTGTAGGTCCTAAAGGTGCTAGAGTACAGCGTGTAGTCGATGAACTTTCGGGTGAGAAAATAGATATTATCAACTGGAATGAAGATTCCAGAATTTTCGTAGCCAATGCGTTGTCACCATCTAAGGTAGTAGAAATCTTCTTGGAGGATGGTCCGAACTCTGCAAGAGTTGTCGTGCCTGACAATCAGCTATCGCTGGCCATCGGGAAGGAAGGACAGAACGTCCGTCTGGCTGCAAAATTGACCGGCTGGAAAATTGACATCAAGAGCGAAACGCAGATGGAAGACTTCATCGAGGAACATGGCGGTGAGGAAGCGTTTAGAATTGAACCATCCAATTTCACATTGCGTCTAGCTGCGCTGATGGAAGAAGAGGAAGCATTGCTCAGGGAAGCGGAGATGGAAGCAGAAGCGGACCTAACCGATGACTTGGAAGTAGTGGAAGAATCTCCTGATAAATCGGACTTGGAACCGGAAACGGAAGCTACCGAGGAATTGAAAGTAGTGGAAGAATCTCTTGATGAATCGGACTTGGAACCGGAAACGGAAGCTACCGAGGAATTGGAAGCGGAGGAAGTGAATCAAGAGGATGAAGAATAAGAAGATACCGATGCGCAGCTGCGTAGGCTGCAGAGAAAAGAAGGAGAAACTCGAGTTGATTCGCATCGTACGCACCCCGGAAAAGGAAGTAAAAATCGATCCGGACGGCAAATCACCGGGACGGGGCGCATATATCTGTAAAAAGGAAGAATGTTTCCGAAAGGCAATAAAGAGCAAGAGCTTGTCCAGAGCGTTGGATATGGATCTTAGCGATGACTTAATTGTAGAACTAAGCAACCAGGTATTGAATCATGAATGAGAAAACCAGAACCCTTTTGGGATTCGCCTCTAAGTCAGGCAGTCTGGTATCTGGCGACAACACCTGTCGGGCACATATGAAATCTATCATGCTGGTGATCCTCAGCGTAGATTGCAGTGAAGAGACAGCGCAACACTATAAGAAGCAGTATGGAGATAAATGTTATCAGACCGGTGACCGTTACGAATTGGGAATAGCCATCGGGAAATCACCTCGTACGGTGATTGGAATTACTGACTCACAGTTTGCAAAAAGCATAGAGAGATCCATGGCGGGATCAGTGGATGAGATGTAACGGAGGTAGAGTGTATGGGCAAGAAGAGATTGTATGAATTAGCAAAAGAACTGAAAACAACAAATCAGGAAATGCTATGGGTGGTTAATAAGCTTGAAATTGAAGCCAAGAACCATATGAGTAGCTTAGGCGCAGAAGATGAGAAGAAAGTCAGGGCTTTCATCGCGGAAGCGTTCAAAAGGCTGGAACAGAAAGAAAAGGAACGCAAAAGAGCTGTAAAGGAAAGACAGGATGCTGAAAGACGCGAAGCAGCCAAGCGTGAGACGGAAGAAAAGAAAAAAACGGAAGACTCCAAGCGTAAACCTACGCAAAGGCCTAGAACGCAAACGAAACCAGGTGCGCCACGATCCGATAAACCCAGGGAGTCTAGACCAGCCAGCAGACCGGCTAGAAAACCGGACAGCAGATCAGAGGCACCAGAGCGGAAACCAGTTTTCACCACGCCACCTAAGAAGAAAACCAAGCCAATTCCTAAGAAAAAACCTGTTAACAGTGATGAGGAACGACGTCAGAAGAGAATCAGACAGGAGAAGATTGACAGAAATCTTTCTCTGAGTGAGCGTAGAACCTACCATAAGGGTAAAAAGAGGAAGTCTAAAGGACCCAAGCAGCCACCTGCATTGGTTACAGAAGTGACAGTGGGCGAGGAAACCACAATCAAGGACCTGGCCATGATGATTCGCAAGACGGCTAGCGAAGTGATTGCAAAACTTATGAAAATGGGTGTTATGGCAACCATCAACGAGACCGTCGATTACGATACGGCTGTTCTTGTGTTAGACGAATTTAAAATCAAAGCTGAGTTCAAATCCAACAAAAGGGTCACTGAAATCGAAATGACCGAAGTGGATGTGAAGGACATGACGAAACGTCCGCCCATCATTACTGTCATGGGACACGTTGACCACGGTAAAACTTCACTGTTGGACGCCATTAGAGCAACAAAAGTAACCGAAGGCGAAGCCGGTGGTATCACACAGCATATCGGTGCTTACCAGGTTGAGAAGAACGGCGAAAAGATGACATTTATCGATACGCCTGGCCACGCTGCGTTCACTTCGATGAGAGCCAGGGGTGCACAAGTAACGGACATCGCTATCTTGGTTGTTGCAGCTGACGACGGTGTAATGCCACAGACCATCGAGGCGATTTCGCACTCGAAAGCTGCCGGTGTACCTATTATCGTCGCAGTCAACAAAATGGACAAAGAGGGTGCAAACCCGGATCGTGTCATGCAGCAATTGACTGAATATGAACTGGTCTCAGAAGAATGGGGCGGAGACACCATTTTCTGTAAAGTATCCGCAATCACCCAAGAAGGCATCGACAACTTGCTGGAAATGATCCTGCTTGTATCCGAGATGCTGGAATTGAAAGCCAATCCTGATCGTCTTTCTGACGGCTTCGTAATCGAGGCTGAACTGGACAAAGGAAGAGGCCCTGTGGCCACCTTGCTGGTCAAGCAAGGAACATTGAATGTTGGAGACGTGGTCGTTTCAGGACAATGTGTCGGTAAAGTACGGGCCATGACCGATGAAAGCGGCGCGAGCATCTCCTCAGCACCACCAGCCACACCAGTGGAAGTATTGGGTCTGAGCACAGTTCCCAAAGCCGGAGATATCTTCCAGTCGGTCGACGACGAGAAGTTTGCCCGCGAGATTGTGGAACAGCGTTGCATCGTTGAAAAAGAAGAAAACATGTCCCAAAACAGCAAGGTGACTTTGGAGGACCTGTTCAAGAACTTCGAGGAAGGTCAAAAGAAAGAGCTGTCCATTATCCTTAAGGGTGATGTGCAGGGTAGTGTGGAAGCATTGTCCCAGTCGCTGCTCAATCTGAATACCGACGAAGTCGAAGTGAGCATCATTCACAGCGGTGTAGGTGCCATTACTGAGACTGACGTCATTCTGGCATCCGCGTCCAACGGCATCATCATCGGCTTTAACGTTAGACCGGACAGCAACGCCAAGAGAATCGCAGCACAGGAAGAAGTGGATGTGAAACTGTACCGCATCATCTATGAAGCCATCGATGATGTAAGAGCAGCCATGTCCGGACTGTTAGATCCGGAAATCCGTGAAGTTGAGCTGGGTGTCGCTGAAGTTAGAGATATCTTCAAGGTGCCTAAGGTGGGATCCATCGCCGGTTGCTATGTGACCAGTGGTAAAATCACCAATTCCGCCAACGTACGTATTGTTAGAGGCGGTGTGATTGTATTTGACGGCCTGCTATCCTCCCTGAGACGTTTCAAAGATGACGCCAAGGAAGTTGCCAGCGGATTCGAATGCGGTATTGGATTTGAGAAATTCAATGACATGAAAGAGGGCGACATCATCGAAGCCTATACCCATGAGAAGATTGCCCGCGAACTATAGATTCGGGAAGTGAGAAAATGAGCAAACAAAGAGCGAGAAGAGTATCTGAAGAAATAAAAAAAGAGACAGCCAAGATTATCCGTGATAACGTCAAGGACCCCCGTGTGGGATTCGTGACCATAACCAGTGTGGTACTGACCAGCGATCTGAGTGATGCCAAAATATATTTCAGTGTTTTGGGTGAACAGAATTCAATCGAGGAGACAACCAAGGCTTTGGAAAGCGCCAAGGGATACATCCGCCGGGAAATCGGACATCGCATACAGCTGAGACATGTTCCGGAAATCCATTTTCTGTACGACCATTCCGTAGAACATGGAACGCATATTGACACATTGTTGGCACAGATCAAGAAAGGTGATGACAGTGAATAAGAAAGCAGAAGACATGCTTTCCCTGCTGAAAGGCCGTAAGATACTGGTAACCAGCCACAGGGATCCTGATGGCGACTGCATCGGATCCACGGTGGCCATGACATTGGCCTTAGAGCAGATGGGATTCGACGCAGAGGCTCTTAATCTTGATGAAATCCCATATCGCTATACCTTCTGTGATCCTTACCGGTTGATCTATTCTATGAATAGCATACCGGACCGGGAACACGAGGTAGCTGTGGTGCTGGATTCGAGCGACCTGCACCGTCTGGGTTATGAGATGGAGCGGGAGTTCCCGAAGGTCAAGCATATCATCAACATCGATCATCACAAGAGCAACGAGAAGTTTGGTGACCTGAACCTGGTAGATGAGACGGCGGCAGCCGTCTGTGAGATTCTTTACGGGATTCTGAAGCAGTGGGATATCGATTGGAACGACCAGATCGCCAATGCTCTTTATACGGGCATAACCACCGATACTGGATCGTTCAAATACGAATCCACATCTTCGGAGACGCTGCGTATTGCGGCGGACCTGATTGATTATGGCGCAGATATCAACATCATCCGGACCAGCATTTGGGAGAATGAGCCGTACAACCGAATTCATGCTTTGTCTAATGTGTTGGACAACATCAAGCTATCGGAGGACGGCCGAATATCCTGGATCAAGATCTCCCTGGAGGAAATCGAACGTCACCAACTGAACAACGGTGATTTGGAATCCTTCGTGGACTATCCCAGGACCATTACCGGCGTGGAAGTTGCACTATTCATCAAGGAGATGGAAAAGGGCCAGTTGAAGGTTTCTGTGCGCACCAAATCCTGTATCGATGCGACCAAGATCGCTTCTGTCTTCGGAGGCGGCGGTCATAAGAGAGCGGCCGGTTTTAAGATCAAAGGGACTCTGGATCAAGAAGAAGAACGGATCCTCAAGGTTGTACAAGAAGAGGTAGACAAGGAATACAAATGCATGGATTCATTAATTTAAAAAAGGAAAAGGGCTGGACTTCACATGATGTAGTAGCCAAACTCCGAGGCGTTCTTCGCACCAAGAAGATCGGCCATACGGGGACCTTGGATCCGGAAGTGGAAGGCGTATTGGTCATTGCGGTGGGAAACGCCACCAAGATGATCCAATATATGGAAGATGTGGAGAAAACCTACGTGGCGGACCTTGTCTTCGGAATCATGACAGATACGGAAGACATGCAGGGACGGATTTTGGAACAGCGTCAGATTGCAGAAGAAGATCTTACGGGTCTTGCAGAAGCGCTGGCGGATCTAAAAGGTCAGATAGACCAGATCCCACCTATGTATTCAGCTGTGAAGATTAACGGTCAGAAACTGTATAAGCTGGCCAGAAAAGGCCAGGAAATAGAACGGCCTGCAAGAACGGTCACCATCCATGAAAACAAACTGCTTTACGGTCCAGTTCTGAAGGAAGAAAACTGGATTGCCGGCATCGAGGTGGTCTGTTCCAAGGGCACCTATATTCGCACCTACTGCAAGGATTTGGCGACAGCCATGGGAACCATCGGTGTGATGGGGAACCTTCGCCGCACCAAAGTAGGGGTATTCACTCTTGATGATGCACTTACCATCAAGGAAATCGAAGCACTGCGGGAACAACAAGACGATTCATTCCTGCAAGACATTGGCGACATTGTCCCGGTTAAGAGATTTACAATCCAGAACCAGAAAGCAGCGGAGCGTGCCATACATGGTAACAGCATAACTACAGCAGACCTGGACTTAACGGATGATGAGGGTTTGGATTGCGGTGAAACGTTGATGCTCTATCTGCCTAAAGGCCAACTTCTGGGCGTGGCAGCGTGTGAACGAGAAGGTGAAAGCCTAAGTATCAGGATGAAGAAGGTGTTTTACGCTTGAAAATCATTGAAGGCATAACCCGTATAGAGGAGCCGATCTGTATTTCACTCGGCAACTTCGACGGATTGCATATAGCACATAGAAGATTAATTGAACAGGCTTTGGAGGTGGCAAAGGAGCAAGGACTGGCAACAGCTGTCCTCACCTTTTCACCCCATCCCAAGGAATTTTTCCTGGGTAGGGGCCCGGGGCAGATTCTGCCACACCATATAAAGGACTCGATCCTGGAAAGTATGGGTGTGGATTATCTGATCATATTGCCGTTTGACCAAGAGACTGCGACCATGGATCCCAAGGCCTTCATCAAAGAGATACTCCTGGACAGATACCAGGCTAGTCATATATTCGTAGGTTACAATTATCACTTTGGAGACAAACAGATGGGCAATATCTACCTGCTGGAAGATCTAAAGGATGAATTGGACTATGAGCTCCACGTGCAAAAGGAAGTCCGGACCAAGGATATGAGCGTCAGCTCTACCGCCATCCGAGACTTGATCAAAGAAGGGGAAGTAAACCTGGCCGGCGCGCTGCTTGGCTATTTCCCGATGGTCGAAGGCATTGTTGTGGAGGGAAACCACTTGGGACATACCCTAGGATATCCAACAGCCAATCTCAATCTGAGTGAAAACCTGCTGGTACCGAAGGAAGGCGTTTACATGGGCTATGTAAGAGCTTTGGATTCGATTCACAAGGCGCTGATCAACGTTGGTAAGAAACCGACTGTAGGCGATGATTTTGAAACGAACATTGAAGCCCATCTTTTGGATTTTTCAGATGATCTTTATGGAAAAACCATTCAAGTCTCCTTCACAGATCGGATACGAGATGAAGTAAAATTCGACTCGCTGACCGCGCTGAAGCACCAATTGCAGGATGATGAGAGATTTACGCGAGACAGGGATCATCAGGGGATGAAAAATATAGCTTTGTTCCCAGATTCTCTATATTAATGCTTGTCAAAACACCGAATTTGCGGTAACATTGTTCGGGTAGGAACCTTTGGTTTGGTTTGGCGATTCCTCAACGCCCTACGAAGCGAAAGGCGATTAAATAAAATAAGGAGGAAAAGATCATGGCATTGAAAGAAAAAAAGGACATTATCGAAGAGTTTAAGCAGAATGAGAAAGATACCGGTTCACCAGAAGTGCAAATCGCACTGTTGACCAACCGTATCAGCCACCTGACTGAGCACGTGCAAGTGCACAAGAAAGACCACCACACCAGAAGAGGTCTTCTTAAGTTAGTTGGAAAACGTAAAAGACTCCTGCGTTACCTGCAGGAAAATGATTTTGAACGCTACAGAACAGTAATTCAGACTCTGGGAATCAGACGCTAAAGAAAAATATCTTTGCATACAAAAAGACAGGCGAAAGCCTGTCTTTTATTTTTCTTGTCTTTTAATGCCCAGACAATTATACTAGTAAGGTAAAGGATAAATAGTTTACATTTTTTGGACTGGGATGGCTCAGTCAGAGGAGGATATTTTGAAAAAAATTCTAAAGAAATCGATTGAAATCGCAGGCAGAGAGTTTTCTCTGGAGTGCGGCAAGATGGCCCAGTTGGCCGGTGGTGCAGTAGTTGCCCGCTATGGTGACACATTGGTGCTTTCTACGGCAACCATGGCTAAACAGCCAAGATTTGGAATGGACTTTTTCCCATTGACCGTGGAATTTGAAGAGAAGATGTATTCTGCAGGTAAAATTCCCGGTGGTTTTATCAAGCGTGAGGGACGTATCAGTGAAAAAGGTGTATTGGCCTGCCGTCTGACGGACCGCCCAATCAGACCTTTGTTCCCCAAAGGTTTTAGAAATGACATTCAAGTGGTTAATACCATTTTGTCCAACGATGAAGACAACGAATACGACATTGTAGGCATGATTGGTTCATCCGCAGCACTACATATTTCGAACGCTCCCTTCGCCGGACCGATTGCATCTATCCGCGTGGGTCTAATAGATGACGAGTATATTCTGAATCCCACTTTAGAGCAGCATGAAACAAGTTTGCTTAACCTGACTGTAGCGGGTACGTTTGACGCTGTTATGATGGTGGAAGCTGGCGCCAAAGTGGTACCAGAAGTAAAAGTACTGGAAGCAATTCTACTCGCTCACGAAGAGATCAAGAAAATCGTTCGCTTCATTGAGAAATTCAGAGAAGAAGCACTGGAACTGGGACTAGCTAAAGAGAAGTACGTCTATGAACTGGAAGAAGTCGATGCAGACTTTAAACAATCTGTTGTCGATCATATCTCAGGTCCGGTCTATGACGTAGTATATAAAGCAAAAGACGAAAAAGTCGGCAAAGTCGAGCGAGACATCATTTTCAGCGACTGCAAGAATGAAGCGAAAGATTCCTTCTTCGAAGGCAAAGAAGCTGAACTGGAAGAGCATCCCGAATACATGAAATGGTTCTCAAGCACCTATGGCGAGATTGAGAAAAAGACTATCCGTCAAATGATGCTTAAGGAGAAAATTCGTGTCGACGGAAGAGCCATGGATCAGGTGCGTCCTATAGAGTGTGAAGTGGGTCTGTTGCCTCGCGTGCATGGTTCAGCATTGTTTACCAGAGGAGAAACGCAGATTCTTTCATCTGTAACACTGGGTACCGGTGCTGACAAGCAAAGGATAGACGGATTGAATACCATGGAAGTAACCAAGCGTTACATTCATCACTATAACTTCCCACCATTCAGTGTGGGCGAGACCAGACCCATGCGTGGTCCTGGGCGTAGAGAAATAGGACACGGCAACCTGGCTGAACGCGCACTTGTACCGGTTGTACCCTCAGATGAGCAGTGGCCGTACGTGATGCGAGTAGTTTCCGAGGCCTTGAGCTCCAACGGTTCAACCTCTATGGGAAGTGTTTGCGGCTCCAGCATGAGCTTGATGAATGCTGGTGTACCTATTACTGCTGGTGTTTCCGGTATTGCCATGGGATTGATCAAAGAGGACGATGAAGTAATCATCCTGACTGACATCCAAGGCATGGAAGACCATCTGGGAGACATGGACTTTAAGGTTACCGGTACCAGAGAAGGCGTGACCGCCATGCAGATGGACATCAAATGCGACGGTATTGACCGTGCAATCCTGACGGAAGCTTTGGAAGCCTCATTGAAAGGTCGTTTGCACATTCTTAACAAAATGGAAGAAGCCATCGTTATTCCAAACGAAGACTTATCACCATTTGCTCCGAAAATCACCACTCTGTGGATCGATATTGACAAGATCAGAGACGTAATCGGACCGGGCGGAAAAGTGATCAAGAAGATTATTGAACAGACCGGTGCTGAAATCAATATCACTGATGACGGTAGAGTGGATATCGCTGCAGTAGACCAGATTGCAGGACAGAAAGCCATTGACATCGTTAAATCGATTACGGCCAATGTAGAACCGGGCAAAATTTATGAAGGTAAAGTAGTTAAGGTCATGGATTTCGGCGCTTTCGTCGAGGTTATCCCTGGCGTTTACGGAACAAACGGCAAAGAAGGTCTGGTACATATATCACAACTGGATCACAAACGTGTCGAAAAAGTAGAAGACATCTGCAAAGAGGGCGACCCGATGACTGTCAAAGCTATCGGTTACGACAAGCAGGGACGTTTGAAACTTTCCCGCAAAGATGCAATAAAAAAAGAGAACTAATAAGTTATTACAAAAACACCCGAAAGGGTGTTTTTTTTATTGACTTCCAGAAGAAAGAGCATATACTTATATATGGATATGCGAATATAGAGATACGGAGGATATGATATGAAAATAGGGTATATATGTATCGGGAATTCCTGCCGAAGCCAGATGGCGGAAGGAATTACAAATGAATTGGGTAAAACTGGCATAGAAGCGTATAGCGCTGGGACCCATCCTGCCGAGCAGGTCAATCCTCATGCCATTTCGGTTATGGATGAGATTAAGATCGACATTACATACCATCGTCCCAAACTGCTGGAGGATATTCCGGACTTGGACATCCTTGTAACGATGGGATGCGGTGTAGAATGCCCTTTCAAGCCAGCTAGATACCGTGTGGGCTGGCAGATCGTTGATCCCGTTGGGAAAGACATTGACTTCTTCAAGAAGACCCGGGATGAAATAAAAGACAAAGTGATAGAACTACTGAAGCAAATTGAGGAGGGTGAATATGTCTAGCGGAACGGAAGAACTTTTCAAGCTAATGGGAGATGAGACCAGACTGCATATCTTAGACCTGCTGTACCAGGGGCCTGCCTGCGTATGCCAAATTACTGGTGTGCTAGAGGAGCCGCAAGCCAAGATTTCCAGACACCTGGCAAAGCTTAGAGATGCCGATTTGGTCGAAACCGTCCGAAAAGATCAGTTCATTGAGTACAGCATCAACAAGGATAATGTGATCTTAATACAGATCTTAACCTTGCTGCAGGACAAACATGATGACCCTGCACTGGAAAAAGAACGTTCAAGACAACATCTGAAGGAACATTATCTCACGCATTGTAATTCATAAGTGTAACAAGGAGGCAGAAGATGGGTAGCATTTTCACAGGGCTTAACAGCCTGATTCTTCGGATGGATTGGCTGTCCGATTTGGTATATAGATTGCTCGACAGTGTGGTCGGGATGGATATGCAGACGCGTGTCGCACAGAGTCTGCACTTTTTCATGTATGATGTAATCAAAATCTTCATACTGCTGAGTGTACTGATCTTCTTTATATCCTACGTTCAAAGCTATTTCCCACCAGAAAGAACCAGAGTGATTCTGGGTGGAATGAAAGGGATCAAAGGGAACATCATGGGGGCGCTGCTGGGGACCATAACCCCGTTCTGTAGTTGTTCCAGCATTCCTATTTTCATCGGTTTCACATCCGCGGGACTTCCGTTGGGTACCACGTTTTCGTTCTTAATTTCATCACCGTTTGTCGATTTGGCATCACTATTGGTGTTGGCATCCTTCTTCGGATTTAAAATTGCCATCGTCTATGTGGTTGTCGGCGTGTTGCTGGCCATTGCTGGCGGCACCATCATTGAAAAAATGGGCATGGAGAAATACGTAGAGGAATATGTGAAAGAAGGAAAAATCTCCGATGTGCCTCTGGAGGAACTGACTCATAAGGATAGAAGGGAATATTCAGCAGAGCAGGTCAAAAGCATTTTCATCAAGGTATGGAAATTCGTACTGATCGGCGTAGGTATCGGAGCCGCGATCCACAACTGGATTCCCCAAAACATCATCGAGAATGTCATCGGCAGCAACAATCCTTTTGCCGTAATACTGGCAGCTGCTGTGGGTATTCCCATGTATGCGGATATCTTCGGCACCATACCGATCGCGGAAGCGCTCTTCCTGAAGGGTGTCAATGTGGGAACGGTGTTGGCGTTCATGATGTCCGTGACAGCGTTATCTCTACCGTCCATCATCATGATCAGCAAAGTGATCAAACGCAAGCTACTATACACCTTCGTGGGTATCGTGGCAGGCGGGATTATCCTAATCGGGTATCTGTTCAACGCGTTTTCTTTCCTGCTGATTTGATAGTGGGACTTGAATAAAAGGTTGTTTTTGTTACAATTTAATGGAGGAAGTTATGAAAATAGAAGTATTGGGAACAGGATGTAAGAAGTGCAAGCAACTCTATCAGACAGTGCAGGATGCTGTAGAAGCTAAAGGCATCGAAGCAGAGATTGTCAAGATAGAGGACATGAAGGATATTATGGCCTATGGTGTGATGAGCACACCGGCACTGGTTATCGACGGCAAGGTGGTTTCTAGCGGCAAGGTACTGAAATCCAAGAAGATCGTAGAGATGCTGTAGACAAATATTTCAGGGGGTATATAAGATGCGATTTCTAGAAAAGTATTATGGAGAATTCACTAAGAAGATGGATGAAATCGATGAGCTTTATGCAAAGAACAGAACGTTGGATGAAAAGACATACCAACTTGTCTGTTTCGCTCTATCCATCAAGGGAAGGTCCAAGCCTTGCGTAAGAAAGCACTTCAAGGGTGCGATAGCGGCTGGAGCCAGCCGAGAGGAAATCGCGGATATCTTTGCTCTGACCATGAGGGAATCTGCGGGAGCGGACGATTGCTGGACTCATGACTGCATCTCGGATTACGAGGAGATCATTGCAGGGACCGCCGATGCCAGTTGCGAAAAATAATTAGCATGACTACAGAAAAGCCGTTCATACGGCTTTTTTTTCTTGTAATGTTTATTCATTTCTACTACAGTGAGTGGGAAGGAGTAAGTATGCGTAATATATCATTGTTTTCACAATTTTTTAAAATAGCATTTTTCACTCTGGGTGGAGGATATGCCATCTTACCGGTCATGCGCAATCATTTTGTGATCAAGACACTGTTGATCGAAGAGGAAGAGTTTCAGGAATACCTATCCTTGGTGCAAGGTATGCCAGGATCACTCGCAGTCAACTGTGCGACATTCATCGGATATCGCCTGAAAGGCCCTAAGGGTGCAGTTATAGCCGTGCTGGGCAGCGTTATGCCGTCCTTCATGGTAATCAGCACTATTAGCTATTTCTTTGCAAAGATAGGTGAGAATCCGGTTGTGATGCGTTTCTTCATGGGTATACGCCCCGCTGTGGTAGCCTTGATTCTATATTTCGCTTTTACCATGGCCAGAAAAATGAACTGGAATCTCACGAAAGCAGTTTTTCTCATCATATTCTTTACTCTTTTCCTGCTTTTCAGGATAAACCCCATCGTGCTGATACTGATCGGGGTGACATTCGGACTCGGTTATTCCTGGTATGTACTGCGGGAGGCGAAGAAATGATACTTATGACTCTGTTTTTCACGTTTTTCAAAGTAGGATTATTCAGTTTCGGCGGGGGCTTGGCCATGCTGCCCCTGATCCAGAACGAAATCGTAATAAAACTGAATTGGATAAGCCAAGGGGAGTTCCTCGATGCTATCGCCATCGCTCAGGTTACACCAGGTCCCATCGCACTGAACGTAGCCACCTACAGTGGGTATAGGGTGTATGGTGTGCTAGGTAGCCTATTTGCCACATTGGGCGTGGTTTTGCCTTCCTTTCTGATCTGTCTCATGTTGGCGGTCATGTTCCAGAAGGTTCGCGGACATCATGCCTATCAGAGTGTGCTGGAGATCATCAAGCTGGTCGCAGTGGCCCTGATCGCTTCCACAGCCATCATTCTGTCGCCGAATTCGATTGTCGATCTGAAGGGGATGCTGATATTCTTGGCCGCATTGGGGCTCTTCGCCAGCGAACGATTCAATCCGGCAATCATTATTATCTGTTCCGGTCTGGTAGGGCTGCTTCTCTATTAGTGGGGTATATTTCAGATGTGCACAACGTTTCAAGGGGAATAATAATATGAGCATAGTATCGGAAACAATATACGTGCTAGGTATAGGGGAACTGACAATCTGATACGGGAGACAGGCGAATTCATCATGACTACCTACGAGGAGAAGGCCTTCATAGAGAATGCACGAGTGAAGGAGAGGCAACTCTACTTAACAGCAACCTAGATTCTACGTCTACATATTGAAAATCCCCTTGAAACCGCAATACATAAGGGGTTATCCAAAATCTATCTTTCACCCATTAGGTGAAAGAAAATAACAACTGAAAGAGTCTGCTTTTATGTTTTTCGGCTTGGATATTGGGTAAAAACATAGTAATAAATGCTATGCGAAGGAGCCAACTATGATTAACAAAATTGATTTTAAAGCGAAGAATCTAACATCAAACGCAGGTCTTTTTATACTCCTTGAGAATGCTAAGAGCAATGGTATTTTTGAACTCATCGAAAATGACCTTGTGTTTGATAATGAATCAGCGAATAAAATCAAAATGAATCATATAAAGACTATGCTTTGCGGACACTTTATTGGGATTGATAAATTAGAGCGGTTAAAACTACTTCAAAACGATCCGCTGATTGCGGAGTATGATATTCGGGTAAAAGAACCTGAAACAGTATCAAGATTTTTAGGAAACTTCAGCTACAAGACAACTCAGATGTTCAGAGACATCAATTTCAAAGTCTTCAAAAAACTACTTTCGAAAAGCCAGTTGAGATCAATTACCATTGATATTGATAGCAGCGTTATCAACGTAGAAGGCCATCAAGAAGGTGCAACCAAGGGATACAACCCAAAGAAGCTCGGTAATCGTTGCCAATATCAAAACGAATGAATTAGAAATCATGTTTCGAATGGACAGTGGTTATTTTGATGAGGAAATCATTAAAACCATAGAAATACTTGGTTGCAAGTATTTGATCAAGGGAAAATTATACCCTACACTTGCTTCACAAGTAACGGATCCATCTATTCCATTCGTCAAAGGTGAAGAAGGCAGAGAGACGACGGAACTTTTCACAAAACTAAACAATTGGGGGGAAAACAGAAGATTTGTCGTGGCTCGCGTATTGAAACCCGAAAAAGAGCGGGCGCAGTTATCTCTCATAAAAGGCTCGGAATACGAATATTTTTCTTCGTTACCAATACCGAACTACCTTCAGAAAACGTTGTGATTTCTTATGAAAAACGTGGAAACTCCGAGAATTACATCAAAGAGGCCAAGTATGATATGATGGTTGGACACCTTTTGTTGAAATCATTTTGGGCAAATGAGGCAGTGTTTCAGATGATGATGCTTTCATACAACCTGTTTTTGATGTTCAAATTTGATTCTTTAAGCAGTTCAGAATACAGACAGCAAATAAAGATATTCCGCTTGAAGTATGTGTTTTTTGCCGCAAAAATAATCAAGACTGCTAGGTATGTGATTATGAAGCTATCTGAAAAGTATCCCTACAAGGACGTTTATGAAAAATGCTTGTCTTGAGATGACACAATTGAATACTACGATTTTAGCTTCAGGATGTTTTATGGGGTCTGTTTACACACAGAAATCTTCTGATTTACACAAAATATTTGGGTAGGCGGTGTTGTAGATGCTACAATGGAGAGGATATTTCCTAAATTCTTCGTAAGTTGGACACAAATGAAAGAGATTATAATTTGACGTGGAATTTGGTTATTATTAAATTTATCTAAGAGGAGAATACTATCATGAGCGGTTATAACGCAGTATTAGCAAGAAACACGGAAAATGCACCAAAAGCTATCGGTCCATATTCACAAACTGTAGCTTTCTCTCATTACAATAATTTTTCAGCTCAATTACCTATCGATCCAAAATCTGGTAAATTGGTAGCTGGTGGTGTAAAAGCGCAGGCTGAACAGTGCTTTAAAAATATCAAGGCAATTGTAGACAGCATCGACCATGTTATGAGCGATGTTGTTAGAATCACTGTATTCGTTAAGAATATCAAAGATATTGACGCTGTTGACGAAGTTTATAAAACATTCTTCCCAAGCTATGATCCTGCACGGACGATCGTCGCAGTTGCAGCTTTGCCTATGGATGCTTTGGTGCAAATTGAAGCACTTCTTTCACACGGTGAAGGTACAATTCCAAACGCACCACAAGCAGGCGACCTCATAAAGCTTACAAATAACACGGCAAATGCGCCAACAAGTCCTCTATCTACGCAAGCTGTAGCTTTTTCTCATTACAATAATCTTTCAGCTCAATTACCTATCGATCCAAAATCTGGTAGAGTGGTAGCCGGTGGTGTAAAAGAGCAGGCTGGACAGTGCTTAAAGAATATCAAGGCAATTTTAGAAAGTATCGACGTTCCTTTTGACGATATTGTTAAAATTAATATCTTCCTTAAAAACCTCTCGGATATTGATGCCGTAAACGAAGTTTATACAACATTTTTCCCAGACTCGGCTATCGCCAGGGCTGTAGCCTATGTCCCTGCACTGACAACAGTTGCAGCTTCAGCTTTACCTATGGATGCTTTGGTACAAATTGAAGCAGTGGTTTCACACGGAGATGGTACACCTCCACAAGCTGTTGAAGACAGACATGGACTCATCATAGAAGCAAACAATACGGAAAATGCACCAAAAAGTTCTCTATCTACACAAACTGTAGCTTTCTCCCATTACAATCATCTTTCAGCTCAATTACCTTTAGACCCCAAAACTGGTGAAACGGTAGCTGGTGGTGTAAAAGAGCAGGCTGGACAGTGCTTAAAGAATATCAAGGCAATTGTAGAAAGTGTCGACCATGCTATGGACGATGTGGTCAAAGTAAATATCTTCCTTAAAAATATCGCAGATATTGATGCTGTAGATGAAGTTTACACAACATTCTTCCCAGGCGGTGTTCCTGCACGAAGAACAGTTGGCGTATCCGCTTTACCTAAAGATGCTTTAATCCAAATCGATGCAGTTGTAGCAAACGAAGAAGGAACACCTCCAATAGTATAACAGGCATTTGTTTGTAAATACAGGAACTATCAAAGTTACTTGTTAATGCCGACGGTGAATGCGAAATCGCATATCCTAATCATAAAACGGAAGTTGTCTCAAATGAAAATTGAGACAGCTTCCGTTTTTTAACAGCGCAGATGAAAAAGCCTCGAGATTTTAGCTTTGTATAAAATGATAATAATTACACCCCACCATTGGCGATCAAACCAGCAGTGGGGTGTTTCTATATTTTCGATAATAGTCTAATATATTGGACTACACAGTAAATACTTATAAATTGTTTATGGCAAACTAGAAATACAGTAAGGGGGTGCGGACAGAATCCTGGACATATTTGACAAATCAGGAGGTTGTCCATGTACTCAACAAAGAAACGACTAAAAGCAGTGGAATTGTTCCTCAAGTACGATTTTTCTTATTCAGATGTCTTCCATGAACTAGGTTATCCCCATAGACGTACTTTGACCATATGGTATGAACAATACTTGGAAGAACAGCGAACTGGAATTATTCGTCAGCCTAGCGAACGTATGTCCAAGTATACGGAAAACCAAAAAAAGGATGCCGTGGATTATTATCTGAAGCACGGTAAAAGTATCTCCAGAACCATACGAGCTATGGGCTATCCAACCAGAGAGACATTTCGAAAATGGCGGAACGAATTGATGCCAAAAGAGCGAAAAATCCGGTTAAATCATGTACAATTCTCTCAGGAACAGAAGATGGAGGCCGTAGCGACACTATGCCTGAGAGAAGACAGTGCACAGAAGGTTGCTGAGAGATTCGATGTTAACCGCCATGACCTCTACAACTGGAAGTATAAATTTCAGGGCAAGGAGAAGGCCTATCTCGACCTGCAACACCCTGGAGCGGAAGCACAGATTGATTTTGGGAGCAAGATTTATGAGGTGATTGTAGGCACTCTGGGATTCAGCAATGGCAATTGCAATAGATATCGAAACAGGGGGCAATTCGGAATAGCGGTAACTATGGAGTTCTGGGGTTATGGCATAAGGGCAGCAATGATGAAAGTGCTGCTAACCTGGGCTGATGAGGATAAGTCTGGAAGTGTATTCAACGAACGAACGGGCGATCAGCCTATATCAGAAGCTGGATTTCGAAAGAGAAGGCCTGCTACGATATGAGAGGTACATGAGAAACGGAATATACAGGGATTCTCTCATCATGTCCAGAATCAATCTTCAAAACTTGATGGGTGAACAGGACGTGGAAACAAGGTCATAAAAAAAGACTTCCGAAGAAGTCTTCTTTTTGCATTATACTGCTCGTGTAACTTTTCCTGAGCGAAGGCAACGGGTGCAAACACTAAGTTTCTTAGTTGTACCATCCGCGCTGACACGAACTTTTTGAATGTTCGCTCTAAATACCCTCTTGTTTTTTATATTAGAGTGGGACGCTGTTACACCAGCAACAGTTCCTTTTCCACATACATCACATTTAGCCATTCTACGCACCTCCTTTAGCCTAAAGATTTCCTTCTTTGCATACCCCTAGATTATAGCAGGCCACTAGTCTTTATGCAACCCCCAATTGGCCATTATTGGTTTGAGATTTACATATATTCGTGTTATAATCCTTTGAGAAAGGAGTGTCATATGCCTAATAAAATTATCTCAAATAACGGTACAATAACTATATCAAAAGAAGTTATCGCCGATATTGCCGGTGCAGCAACTGTAGAGTGTTATGGTATTGTTGGAATGGCCACACAGACTTTGCAGGACAGTCTCTTTCAGCTTATCGGTTCCGAGTCTCCCAACAAGGGGATTGTTGTTAAAACAAAGGACGATAAGATATCTATAGACCTGTATATTTTGGTAAGCTACGGTACGAAAATCAGTGTCGTTGCTCAAAATATTATTGAAAACGTACGCTACAAGGTTGAAAAACTGACTGGCGTGAGTATTGAAAAGATTAACGTAATCGTACAAGGGGTACGAACAATCGACTAGGGGGTGCTTGCAGTTATGAGAGACTACTTTGATGCATCTCAATTAAAAGCGATGTTCATTGCTGGTGCAAACAATCTAGCAGCCAACAAGGAAATGATCAACAATCTCAACGTATTTCCAGTTCCTGATGGAGATACGGGTACCAATATGAGTTTAACGGTCATGGCGGCTGTAAAAGAATTGGAAAACCTTAAGGAACTGAATTACAAGGATTTTGCCAAGGCTTTATCCATGGGAGCCTTAATGGGTGCCAGGGGTAATTCAGGAGTGATCCTGTCCCAGATTTTCCGCGGATTTTCCGCAGTGGTCGGGGAAGCTTCAGTTATAGATAAAGAGATATTGGCGGAAGCCACAAAACATGCGGTCGAGATCGCCTACAAGGCGGTCATCAAACCGGTGGAAGGAACCATCCTGACCGTAATGCGGGCTTTGAGTGATGCCGCTGAAACCGCAAAAGACAAGTTCGATGATATGGACGAGATGTTCAGCTATATGATCAGTGAAGGGTACAAGGTCTTGGATAAGACACCGGACATGCTCCCAGCTCTGAAACAGGCTAATGTAGTAGACGCCGGCGGTATGGGACTCATGGTGCTGATGCAGGGCGCAGAGGCTTACCTGCGGGGCGTGGAGATTGAAACTACATATGACGCGGCTGAAGTCGTAGATATTAAGGACCACAACGAGCTAAGGGAGGAAGACATTGTTTATCCCTATTGCACGGAACTGTTCATAAAAGGTATTAATCTTCAGAGGGAAATCATCATCCATGAGCTAAGCAAGATCGAAGGAGATTCGATGGTTGTTGTAGTGCAGGAGGGTGTAGCCAAGATCCACATGCATTCCGATGAACCAGGAAAGATTCTAGAATATGCGGTGAGTCTGGGATCCTTGCATGACATAAAGATTGAGAATATGAGGGAACAGTTTGAGAATCAACGTAAGAAACCGGAAAACATCAAGGAATATGGTTTTCTGTGCGTAGCAGCAGGCGATGGTCTGAAAGAGATTGCCAAAAGCATGGGCGTTGACCACATCGTTGCCGGCGGGCAGACCATGAATCCCTCTACCGAGGATATTGTGGCCGGCATCAAGGAAGTTCATGCCAAAACTGTTTTTGTTCTTCCCAATAACAAGAATATCATCATGGCGGCGGAACAGTCGGTCCATCTTTTGCAGGATGTTGATATCCGGGTCATTCCCAGCCGCTCGTTCGCCCAAGGTATGGCGACATTGATCGCATTTAATCCGGCAGCCTCCTTCGATGAGAATGAAACTTCAATGAAGGATGCGCTTAAGGAAGTAGTTTCCGCAGAGGTTACGTATGCAGTGCGTGATACCGAGTTTGACGGACACACGATCAAAGAAGGCGAGATTCTAGGCCTGGCGGAAGGAAAGATCGAGATTACCGGAGAGAGCATCCAGGAGACAACCATTGACCTGATCGAGAAGGTGGTTGAAGACCAGGAAATCATTACTCTTTATTACGGTGAGGACGTCAACCAGGAAGAAGCCAACCAATTGGTGAAACTGCTGGAGGAAACATATGAAGAGGCTGAGATCGAACTCTATTACGGGGGCCAACCCTTGTATTACTATCTGATCTCGATTGAGTAGAAACTTTGAAGCCTGAGCAATCAGGCTTTTTTTCATTATGAATTATTTATCACATATCAAGAACTAAAAATGACAATCGAAGGTTGGTTACTATCATGCCAAATGTTGAAGAAAATCTGAGTATCGATAAATTAATAGAACGTGTAAAAACCTACAATCCGGACGTGGATGAGGCGATTATTCGCAAAGCGTACAAGACCGCCTATGAGGCTCACAAGGGACAAGTCCGCAAATCCGGAGAGGAATATATCTCTCACCCTCTGAACGTGGCGTTCATTCTTTCAAGTTTCCAGATGGATACTGCTTCTATCGTATCAGGTCTGATGCATGATGTGGTTGAAGACACCGTCATATCGCTAGAGGAAGTGGAAAAGGAATTTGGAGAAGAAGTCGCGCTTCTGGTCGACAGTGTAACAAAGTTATCCATGATCCAGTACATGGACAGGGAAGAACATCAGGTAGAGAATCTACGTAAGATGCTTTTAGCCATGGCTAAGGACATCCGGGTCATCATGATCAAACTGTCTGACCGTCTGCACAACATGCGAACCCTCAAGTATATGTCTATCGAGAAGCAGAAGCGAACAGCCCAGGAGACTTTGGAAATATATGCTCCACTGGCACACCGTCTCGGTGTGTTCAAGATCAAATGGGAGCTGGAAGATCTGGCGCTGAAGCATCTGGAGCCGGAAAGCTACCGTCAGCTGGTCCAGACCATTTCTATGAAGCGTAAGGAACGTGAAGAATATATCAACAGCGTAATGGATATCCTGAAGAAGGAGATCGAGGATCTTAATATATCGGTTGATATCCAGGGACGTCCCAAGCACTTCTACAGTATCTACAACAAAATGGCCAACCAAAATAAGGAACTCAGTGAGATCTACGATCTGATCGCCATCCGTATTGTATTGGATACTGTAAAGGACTGCTATGCTGTCCTGGGCATAATCCATACCCTCTGGAAACCAATTCCCGGACGTTTCAAGGATTATATCGCCATGCCCAAGCCTAACATGTACCAATCGCTGCATACCACGGTGATTGGACCGGGCGGTGAACCGTTCGAAGTACAGATCAGGACCTGGGCCATGCATAGAACTTCAGAATTCGGCGTGGCTGCTCATTGGGAGTATAAAGAAGGCAAACAAAAGGGTTCTGAAGATCTGAATAAACAGTTTTCCTGGTTCAGGAATACCATCATGGACCTACAAAAGGATACCGGAACCGCTAAAGACTTTATTGACACATTGAAGACCGATATCTTCTCTGACCGGGTATATGTATTCACACCGAAAGGTGATGTGATGGAGCTGAAACAGGATTCGACTCCAATCGATTTCGCCTATATGATCCATACCGCGGTCGGCAACCGCACCATTGGCGCCAAGGTCAACGGCAAGATGGTACAATTCGACCATAAACTAAAAACCGGCGATATTGTCGAGGTGAAAACTTCGAAGACCGGCAAACCAAGCATGGATTGGCTCAAGATTGTGGCCACTACCCAGGCTAAGAATAAGATCAGAAACTATTTCAAGAAGCAAAACCGGGACCAGAAGATTGAGCTGGGTAGGGATTTGCTGATCAAAGAAGTGAATAAGGAACATCTGGACATCAAATATATTGGGGATGATTATCTGGACCAGCTGATCAAGGTCTACTCCATGAACGCTATCGAGGACATGTATGCCGCCATAGGCGACAACGGACTCACAGCAACCCAAGCGGTTAATCGTCTCAAGGATATGGCCAAGCGGGAGACCAAGGAAACATTCTCTTACTACGAGAACCATATCAAGCCTTGGACCGATTTCGGAAAGGCTTCGAACGGTATTCGCGTCAAAGGTATCGACGACACCATCGTACGTATATCCAGATGCTGCAATCCTATACCAGACGATGCAATCGGCGGATATATAAGCCGGGGTGCAGGTGTGTCTGTGCACAGGATGGATTGCGCGAATTTCCAACACCTTAATAAGACAGAGCCTGAGCGGATCATCGAGGTGGCCTGGGACCACGAACAGGACAGCATATATCAGGTAAAGCTGGAAATCATCGGCATCAACCGCGACCAGTTGGCGTTGGATGTGATGAAGGTTTTGAATGAGACCAAAACGACGATCAACTCCTTCAATGCAAGAGTTAGCAAGGATTCGATGGCACAGATCGATATAAAAGTCCTGATCAACGACCTAGGACACCTGGAATTCATCATACAACGCTTGCATACGATCAACGACATCATCAACGTGAAACGGGTAACTCCGGGAGGCGGACATGCCCGGTCTGGAGGAAAGAAACGTGAGAGCGGTAGTACAAAGAGCAAAAAGTAGCAGCATTACGGTTGACGGGCAGACTGTCGGCAGCATTGATAAAGGCATGGTCGTTCTGTTGGGTGTGGAAGAGCATGATACAGACAAAGATGCATCTTTCATGGCCAAGAAGCTCGCCAAACTTCGGATTTATCCAGATGAAGAAGGTAAGTTGAATCGTTCCATCCAGGACGATGGGGGACAGGTTCTCTTGATCTCCCAGTTCACACTCTTAGGCGATGCCAGAAAGGGCAATCGCCCCAGCTTTATCAAGGCCGCTGGTCCGGACGAGGCTGACCGCCTATACAAGCAAGTAAAAGAGGACTTGGAATCATTCGACTTGAGGGTAGAAACCGGGAAATTCCGATGTGACATGCAAGTTTCACTGGTCAATGACGGCCCGGTGACAATCCTATTGGATACAAAAAAACAGTTTTAGACGGAGATGACCATGATATACAAACGATTTACATCAGGAAGCATCGCCTCCTGCACATACATCTTGGGCGACGATACCACCAAAGAGGCGGTTATGATCGACCCGGGTTACACCCAGAAGGAAGCAGATGTCTTCATAGAAGAAGAGGGTCTGAAGCTAATTTATATCATCGATACCCATGGCCACGCGGATCATGTGCACAACAACGCCTATTTCAAAGAAAAATACGGAGCTGAAATCCTGATACACGAACTGGACGCTGTGGCGCTGACTGACAATCAGACCAACTTAAGTGAGTATCTGGGTTACGCATTGAATAGTCCTCCGGCTGACCGATACATCGATGAAGGTGATGTAATCCGTTTCGGTGAAGAAGAACTGATCGTACTACATACACCGGGACATACACCCGGAAGCATTTCTCTGATACGGGGCAAGGCGATATTCGTAGGGGACTTGGTGTTCAATGGCTCCGTTGGCCGTACCGATCTGAAGGGCGGGGATAGCGAGCAGCTGATGAGTGTTTTAAAAGAAAAGATATTGCCTTTACCGGATGAAACCATTATATATTCCGGCCATGGCTATACTGAAACGACCATCGGTGAGCAAAAGAAAGTGAATCCGTTTTTTCAGGAACTCCTAGGAGGTAACGATGAGTAATATGAAATATGTTGACTTTGAGACGCTAGAACAGTTTATGGAAAAATCACTAGTCTGCGCGGGTGTTTCAGAAAAAGATGCTGAAATTGTCGCCGACGTGCTGATCCAAGCAGATAAATTGGGCATCGATTCTCACGGAATCAACCGTTTGAAACCCATCTACATCGACCGGATCCGTCAAGGCATCCTGAATCCTGAAACCAACATTGAGCTGGTAAAGGAATCCCCAACGACAGCCGTGTTCGACGGACATAACGGTTTAGGACACGTTGTGGCAAAGAAGGCTATGCAGACGGCCATAGACAAAGCAAAGACCTATGGTCTTGGTATGAGCGCAGTGCGCAACTCGACCCATTATGGTATTGCTGGTTACTACGCTCTCATGGCAACTGACCAGGATATGATCGGTATTACGGGTACCAATGCCAGACCGTCCATCGCACCGACTTTCGGGGTGGACAACATGATGGGAACCAATCCACTCACGTTCGGCATTCCGACGGACGAGGATTTCCCGTTCTTCCTGGATTGCGCCACTTCTGTAACCCAGAGAGGAAAAATCGAGTATTATGCCAGAAACAACATGGATACGCCGGGTGGTTTGGTGATCGACCGACAAGGCAGTGAGATGACGGATAGCCATCAGATACTGGAAGCCTTGGTTGGTGGAGAGGCTGCATTGCTGGCACTTGGTGGCAGCGGTGAAGATACCGGCGGCTACAAGGGTTATGGCTACGCAGCTGTAGTGGAAATACTCTCTGCGGCATTGGCCGGTGGCGCCTTCATGAAAATGCTTACTGGCTTCGACAAAGATGGAAACAGGATTCCCTATCCGCTGGGACATTTCTTCATCGCCATCGACACGGACCATTTCATCGGCAAGGAAGAATTCAAGAAGATTTCAGGATCCATCGTCAAGGAACTTAGGAACTCTACCGTGGCTCCCGGCGCAGAACGGATCTACACTGCCGGGGAGAAGGAACATCTGGCCTACCTGAAGAGAAAAGAGGGTGGAGTCCCCATCGGTGAAGAGCTGCAAAAGGAAATGAAAGGCCTGATTGAAGATTACAAGATGGGGGACTGCGGTTTGCCCTTCTAAGGAAAGTTGGTTGACAAAAGAAGGCTATTTCCTATAGAATTGGGTATAACTAAATATCGCTTAGATGGGACACTGAAACAAGTTGACATGCGTAGAGAAAGAAGCCACGGCTGGGAGCTTCTGATGGATCTTGTGGAAAAGACACCCCGGAGCGAATGAACTTTTGAGAGGGGCGGAAATTTCGCCCAATCAGGGTGGCAACGCGGAACAAGCTTTCGTCCCTGGCCGGACGGGAGCTTTTTATATGCAAAGAAAAGGAAGTGTATTATGGCAATCACCAGACCGAAAGGTACCAATGATATCATGCCGGAGGAAATGAAACGCTGGCACTATATGGAAAATATCATGAGAACAATAGGCCAGACCTATGGATACAGTGAAATTCGAACCCCTATGTTCGAACATACCGAACTGTTCCAACGAGGTGTGGGTGAGACTTCTGACATCGTAGAAAAAGAGATGTACACCTTTCAGGATAAAGGCAATCGTAGCATTACCCTGAGACCGGAAGGTACCGCTTCAGTCGTACGGGCTTTCGTGGAGAATAGGGACTATGCAGAAGCACAGCCAACCAAATACTACTATCAAGGCCCCATGTTCCGGTATTCAAGACCCCAGGCGGGCCGTTATCGTCAGTTTAATCAATTTGGAGTAGAAGCCTTCGGTTCCAAGGATCCGGCCATAGATGCGGAAGTTATCGCCATGTGTATGGAGTTCTTCGAGAAATTAGGCCTTCAAAGGATGGAGCTACATATCAACAGCGTCGGCTGCAAGGTATGCCGTCCTGTGCACAAGCAGGCATTGAAGGACTATCTGGCACCGAGTTACGAGGAACTGTGTGATACCTGCAAGAACCGCTATGAGGCGAATCCTCTAAGAATATTTGACTGTAAAAGTGAGACTTGTCAGGAAATCGTAAAAGACGCCCCCACCATCACCAGCTGTCTGTGCGAAGAGTGTACAGATCATCTGAATGAGCTCAAGATACTGCTGGATGCCAGTGGGATTGAGTATATTTTGAACGAAAACCTTGTTAGAGGACTGGATTATTATACTAAGACGGCCTTCGAGGTCATGGTTTCCGACATCGGAGCACAAAGCTCGATCGGAGGCGGCGGACGCTATGACTCCTTGGTGGAGGAAGTCGGCGGGCCGGACATGTCCGGAATAGGCTTCGCAGTCGGGTTGGAAAGGACTCTGTTGTCCATGAAAGCTCAAGAGGTGTCTGTCCTTGACAAAGAGCCGATAAATGTATTCATTGCTGTGATAAGCGACCAGGAAAAGGTTCCTGCCTACCAGCTGATGCAACAGCTGCGTAAGAACGGGATCGCCGCCGAGATGGATGTCTTGGGACGCAGTCTTAAAGCTCAATTTAAGTATGCGAACAAGAGGGGCTTCAGCCATGTGGTGACCATCGGAAACGAAGAGGTCCAAAACATGAGATATCCCTTGAAAAATATGAAGAAAAAAGAAGAAAGCAAAGTGAGTATCGAAGAAATGATTCTCACCTTAAAGGAGGAAGCATAATGAATAGCATGCAAAGAACCGTATATTGTGGAGAAGTAAGCAATCAAATGGAGAACCAGAAAATAATCCTGAATGGTTGGGTGAACAAGAGAAGAGACCATGGTGGTCTGATTTTCGTTGACCTGAGAGACCGCAGCGGCATCATCCAAGTGGTTTTCAATGAAGAATTATCCAAGGAAACACTTGAAGTAGCTGAATCCATCCGTACAGAATATGTACTGGCCATCAAGGGCAGAGTGGTTGCTAGAGCAGCCGAAGCTGTGAACGATAAAATGGCTACCGGTGAAATCGAAGTCATCTGTGACGAGATCGAAGTGCTGAACAAGGCCAAGACTCCAGTATTTGAAATCTCAGACGACGTCAAGGTGGATGAGAACATCAGACTGAAGCACCGCTACCTGGACCTGAGACGTCCTGAAATGCAGCAGAACATGATTTTGAGACATCAGGTGACTATGGAAATGAGAAAGTTCCTGGACGCCAAAGGTTTCCTGGAAATAGAAACACCGATGCTTACCAAGAGCACCCCAGAAGGTGCCCGGGACTATCTGGTACCCAGTCGGGTTAATCCGGGTGAGTTTTTCGCATTGCCCCAGTCCCCCCAGATATTCAAGCAAATTTTGATGGTATCCGGAATGGAAAAATACTTCCAGATTGCGCGTTGTTTCAGAGATGAAGACTTACGTGCAGACCGTCAACCAGAATTCACCCAGCTGGACATGGAAATGTCTTTCGTGAAACAAGAAGATATCATATCGCTGATCGAAGAAATGATGGGTCAGATCTTCTCATCAACGTTGGACAGGACCTTAGCTGACAGCTTCCCCATCATTACCTACCAGGATGCGATGACCCGCTACGGTTCCGACAGCCCGGACTTGCGTTTCGGTATGGAACTGACCAGCATCTCCGACCTGGTTGCTGAATCAGAATTCAAGGTATTCGCATCAGTAGTCAAGAATGGAGGCCAGATCAAGGGCATCAAAGCTCCAGGTTGCGCCACCTATTCCAGAAGAGATGTCGATGCGTTGATGGAAGTCACTTCTACATATGGAGCCAAAGGTTTAGCTTGGATCGCCTATGGAGCCGAGGGCATCAAATCGCCCATCAAGAAGTTCCTGAGCGACGAGGAAATGGCAGGCATCAAGGAGCGCATGGGCGCGGAAGAGGGAGACCTGTTACTATTTGTAGCAGATTCACCATCTGTTGTCGCCGCCGCACTGGGTGCATTGAGACTGGAATTCGGAAGACGCCTAGGACTTATGGACCAAGATGAACTGAACTTCTGCTGGGTAGTAGACTTCCCGCTGTTCGAATATGACGAGGAAAGCTCAAGATACGTAGCGATCCACCACATGTTCACAGCACCCAAGGATGAGGACTTATCCTTGCTTGAATCAGACCCCTTGGCTGTACGCGCCAAGGCATATGATCTGATTCTAAACGGTATTGAGCTGGGTGGAGGTTCCATCCGTATTCACCAGAAAGAAATGCAGCAGAAGATATTCGATCTGATCGGATTCACGAAAGAAGAAGCAATAGAGAAATTCGGTTTCATGCTGGATGCCTTCGAATATGGCGCACCTCCTCACGGCGGAGTCGCGTTCGGACTGGACCGCATGATTATGCTGATGCGCAACTGTGACAGCATCCGTGACGTAATTGCCTTCCCTAAAACCCAAAGCGCATCAGACCTGATGGTCAATGCACCGAGTCCGGTTGTTGAGAAGCAGTTGGAGGAACTGTTCATCAAGACGACTGTGTCAAACAAATAGAAAGAGGATCCTATGGAGAATCAACATCAGAGAACGGAGATATTGATCGGCGCATCAGGGTTGGCGAGCTTGCAACAGAGCCATGTCCTAGTGGTCGGCATCGGTGGTGTTGGTTCTTTCGTGGTTGAAGGTCTTGCCAGAGCCGGAGTCGGTAAGCTAACGCTGGTCGATTTCGATACCATCCAAATCAGCAATATTAACAGGCAGATCATGGCGTACCATTCCACTGTTGGCAGAAAGAAAGTGGATGTGCTCAAGGAACGCATACTGGATATCAATCCACAGGCGATAGTCCATTCCTATGATAAGCGCTACTCCGACTTAGCCCTAGATCTGACTTCATACGATTACATCGTCGATGCGATCGATTCTGTCGGTGACAAGGTCGATCTGATCGAGCAATCCGTAAAGGACGGTGTAGCAATCGTCTCCTCCATGGGGACGGGGAACAAACTTGACAACAGATTGTTTTTGGTAGAGGATATTTCTAAAACCCATACTTGTCCGTTGGCGCGGATCGTGAGGCGTGAACTGCGTCTCCGTGGTATAGTAAAAGGTGTGAAAGTGCTGTTTTCCAGTGCTCCTGTGCTACCGGAAATCAAGGAACGGGCACAGGGGATTGTAGGTAGCATATCTACGGTTCCGTCGGTTGCTGGACTAATGCTGGCCAACCAGGTTCTTACGGACTTATTGGATAGGGGGAGTGTCATCAATGGCAGATAATAGAAAAGAATTAAGAAAAGCGCTCATTGTGAGATTCAAGAAGATCAGAGGACAGATTCAAGGTATCCAACGGATGTTGCCGGAGAAATCGTGCAAAGACATCTTCATTCAGCTATCAGCAGTCAAGTCGGCCCTAGACAAGGCGTCTTTGCTTGTATTGGAAAACCATATGCATCACTGCCTACTTGGAGCCACGGACGAGACATCGATTGAAAACCAAAAGGCCAGTCTGATTACCTTCATCCGCAATTATAAGTATGGGAGCAACGCCACGCCCTATATACGCCAGGATCTGGACATCCTGCTGGAGGAATCTGTGCGAAAAATCGGTATCGTCATCGAGACGGTTGAAGATTTCGAAGAGAACCGCTGTACTGATGTACTTAGCAACACATCGGAAATCCGAGAACTGCTCAGCCGTGTCGGTCTTATGCTATTTGAACAGGAAATCGAGAAAACGTTGGTTGATAGAGATGCTTCTGAAGATTTCGATTCCTTGGAACGGATTCTCAATATGGCTAAGAAATTTATCATTTAAAGGTGGCTACCCCACCTTTTTTGTTTTCTAGAGGTGAATATGGATATTTTTGATGTAGTACGTGAAAAAGAGAAGAAAAAAAATGAACCGTTAGCCAAACGGATGAGTCCCAGGAATTTCCGGGAATACATCGGGCAGAAACACATCCTGGATGAAGGAAAGATGTTACGAAGGGCCATTGATTCGGACCAGCTGACATCTATCATACTCTACGGACCGCCCGGAACGGGGAAAACTGCGTTATCAAGATTGATAGCCAGGCAGACTAAGGCTGATTTTCAGGTGCTTAACGCAGTTACCTCTGGTGTCAAGGACATCAAGGAGGTCGTAGCGAATGCCAAAGACAATCTTGGTATGTACAGCAAGAAGACTATCCTGTTCATTGATGAGATCCATCGCTTCAACAAAAGCCAACAGGATGCGCTGCTTCCCCATGTGGAGGAGGGACTGGTTGTGCTGATTGGGGCCACAACAGAAAATCCCTATGTTGAAGTCAATCGAGCGCTACTCTCTAGATCAACGATATACAGTTTGAACCGCTTAGCCCAGGATGAGCTAAAGAAAGTTCTTGAGGGGGCTTTAAGCGACCGGGACCGCGGATATGGCCAATTGTCTGTGGAAATAACGCAGGATGCGCTCAACCACCTGACCACTATGCCGAACGGAGATGCGAGGATGGCCCTGAATGCGTTAGAATTAGCCGTCTTGACCACTAGCCCTAATGGAAACGGTACGATCCTTATAGATATCAATGTGGCTGTTGAATCGATTCAACGAAGAGCGATCACGTATGATAAGGCAGGTGACAATCACTACGATGTGGTTTCGGCGTTCATCAAGAGCATGAGGGCATCCAAACCGGATGCAGCCTTGCATTATATGCTGAGGATGCTGATGGCAGGGGAGGACCCCAGATACATTACCCGTCGCATGATGATCTTTGCTGCGGAGGATATCGGACTGATGGATCCACAGTCACTGAACATCGCGACCTCCGCTGATTATGCCTTAAAAAATCTGGGGTTACCAGAAGCGTACTATCCTCTTAGCCAAGCATGTCTCTACTTGAGCACCGCTCCTAAATCCAATGCATGCAAAGCAGCGCTGAAGCGAGCCATGCGTGATATCGAGAAAGAGGATATAGGGGAAATACCACGATTTTTGCAAGATAAAAACTACGAAAAACCGGATATCGGGCGTCAAGAGGAAACCCTTTACATCTACCCACCAGCCAACGATTACCAAACAGATCAGGAATACATGCCGGGACCTCTGGTAGGCAAGAAATATTATACCGAGAGGGAAGACTAGCCTGGAACCTATGCTACATAAGGGTTCTGGGATATCTTACAAAACCACTAGGAATAAGGGACGTGTGTGTTGACAAATCCATATCGTATCGGTATGATTAAAGATGAGGCGGAATTAAGCCGTATAATTCACACATGGAGGTGCGAAAATTGAGGATATCTACCAAGGGTACCTACGGTCTGAGAGCCATGATCGATTTGGCCATATTCAGTCAGGTTCGTCCTGTTTCACTAAAAAAAATTGCTGCCAGGCAAGAAATATCCGAGCTGTATCTCGAACAGATTTTCGCGAAGCTGAAGAAGAATGGTTTGGTTATGAGCAAGCGCGGCATACAAGGTGGTTATTATCTTGACCAGGATCCGCAGGATATAAAGGTAAAAGACATACTAGAGGCGTTGGAGGGGGATCTTTCTGTAGTTAGCTGTTTAGCGGAAAACTCAGAACCTTGTAACAGATCAGCAATATGTCCGACCAAAGTCCTATGGAAACGAATAAACCGTTCGGTACAGCGTACTTTGGACGCGTATACCTTAGAGGATCTTATCGTCGAAGCGAAATATAAAGACAGCGACCTGTTATAACGGAGGCTTACATGAATTATTTTGACAATAGCGCCACAACCCAATTGGCGCCTGAAGTAAAAGAAACCTTATGTGCATACATGGATAAGACCTATGGCAATCCATCCAGCCCTTATAGAGAAGGGCGACTGGCGAGAAAAGAATTATTGAGGGCCAGAGCCCAGGTGGCCCAATCAATTGGTGCTATACCTGGAGATGTCGACAATAAAGGTGAACTTTTCTTCGCTGGTTCGGGTACTGAGGCGGATAACATCGCCATTATGGGTCCTTTGGCGGCGCTCGATGGATCGAAACGTCACCTGATAACCAGCGTAATTGAACATCCGGCCGTGCTTAATACATTCCGTCACTTGGAGAAGCAAGGATACGAGGTGGATTATTTACCCGTAGACCGCATGGGCAACGTCACTTTGGACAGCCTGAAGGGGGCGTTGAGAGCGGATACCGCGCTTGTTAGCATCATGTACGCAAACAACGAGGTCGGAACCATCCAGCCAATTCGGGAAATGGCTGAGCTAGCACATGAAGTGGGCGCGTTGTTCCATACAGATGCCGTACAGGCGCTAGGCAAGATTCCTGTCGACGTGAAAGAATTGGATGTTGACCTTTTAAGCATCTCGGCGCACAAAATCTACGGTCCCAAGGGGATTGGAGCCATCTATGTGAAAGAGGGGCTGGACATCAAGCCGTATATCCACGGTGGCCATCAGGAATATGGCGTACGACCTGGAACGGAGAATATGTTGGGGATCGTAGGTTTTGCAACGGCATGTAAACTACTTCTCGAGGATTTCGAAGTGCGGAACGCAAAAAAACAGCGTTTGGCAGAACTTTTGATGAAGGGGTTGTCAGAGAGCGTTTCCCATATATATTTTAACGGTAACGACGAAAGTAAGATTCCTGGGCATGTAAATGTAACCTTCAAATACGTGGAGGGGGAGTCGTTGCTGATGTCCCTGAACCTAAAAGGAATTGCCTGTTCTAGCGGATCCGCTTGTACGACTGGGTCTGACAAGCCCTCTCATGTGCTGACAGCCATGGGCTTGCCGCCGATCGAGGCGCAGAGCTCCATAAGGTTTACAGTGGGCCGCTATAATACAGAAGAAGAAGTGAAGTATCTGGTTCAAGAGATACCTCTCATCGTAGAGCGATTGAGAAAGCTGTCTCCCATAGCCAGGAGGAACGGAGCTTAAGATTATGAAAGAAAAAATACTGGTCGCAATGAGCGGCGGGATTGATAGTTCGGCGGTAGCCTACATGCTCAGCGAGCAGGGCTACGAAATTGGAGGCGCCATGATGCGCCTGCTACCGGCGGAGATGGAAGAGATAAGCGCTTTTGAATCCGCTAGGCAAGATGCGGAACGCGTTTGCGTATTGCTCGACATTCCGTTTTTCCTGTTGGATTTGCGTGATACCTTCAAAAAGGAAGTTATAGAACCTTTCGTTGATGAGTACCTCAATGGGAGGACCCCGAATCCTTGTGTGAACTGCAATAAATTTCTGAAATTCGGTGAACTTATTTCCTTCGCCAAGGAGCGTGGGTACGACAAAGTGGTCACCGGCCACTATGTGAACCTGGAATATCGCGAGGAATACGGCCGCAGCGTGCTGGTCATGGGCAAGGATAAGGGTAAGGATCAGTCTTACTTCATGTATCAATTGACAGGAGAGCAATTGGATTACTGCATGTTCCCGTTGGGCGATTACCATAAAGATGATGTCCGAGTCATCGCGGAAAAGCTAGGTTTTGATGTGAAAGCCAAAGGGGAGAGTCAGGAGATCTGTTTCATTCCTGATGACGACTATAGATCCTTTGTGGGCAAGCATACGAAGATGCCGATCAGCAAGGGGGCTTTCGTAGACATGGAAGGTAATGTAATCGGAGAGCATAAGGGTCTACCCTATTATACGGTCGGACAAAGGAAGGGTTTGGGAATAGCCCTTGGCAAACCGGCCTACGTTGTGCGATTAAATCCAAATGATAATACTATTACCGTTGGTAGTAAGGAAGATCTCCTCTCTGGCGTCTTCCACATAAAAAATGCTGTTTTCAGCGCGATAGAGCCACCGATAGAACCTCTGGAGACCATGGTCAAAGTGCGATACCGAAGTCCGGCAGTACTTTGTACAGTGATTCCGGAAGCAGAGGGAAGGTACAGGGTTGAACTTCCTGTAGATGCTTCGGCCATCACACCAGGACAATCAGCAGTCTTTTATCATGGCGAGGTACTTTTAGGCGGAGGCATAATCGAATAGGAAACATCTTACGCTCTGGAAACAGAGCGTTTTCTTTTTGGCCCAAGTATGAACAAAAGTTCGTTTTTTTGCTTTTATACAGATTAGAGCTGTTCAATCTATCTATACATATCTATGGACAAGTATTCAGTAGGCCCTTTGTAGAGATTGGACGACAGGGCAATGCCCTGGTATGGGTAGAAGGTTCTTAACGGCTTAGAGGGCGTTTAAACGACTCGTAATCACTGCGATAGTTCGAAAAAGCGACGGCTGTCGTACTGTATGCAGTGGGAGCACATTCCACTTGTAATGTGCTGCTTTTATTTAACCGGTAATATATATTATGTATTTTCATTATTATATTGGAATTGTCAGATGGAAGAGGGGAGTGCCGGTTAAATCGTGCGCCATAGCGTTTCGGGACAACAAGCTAGATTTGAAATTTAAAAGTTTACATAATATATATTATCGGACTTTTGTACCAATAGTGGAATATAGCAAATTGCTGGACTGTTCATCCATTCCACTCTATGGTAAAATCTTATGAGTTATTAGGAAAGGTTGATTCACTTATGAAAATTGCATTTCAGTTCGCTCTAATCATGCTCATCTGGCAGATTGGCGAATGGATTTCTACGACATTTAATCTGATTATTCCAGGACCCATCTTCGGTATGCTGCTTCTGTTGATCTTGTTGGAAACCAAGATCATTAAGGAAGATTACATCAAACTGGCCGGCGACCTTTTTCTTAAGGTTCTGCCGTTCTTTTTCATCCCATCCGGTGTTGCCATACTGGCATACACGGACCTGATCAAGGATATCTGGGTCAGTATGGTCGTTATATTGGTTGTCAGCATGGCAACCGTAATGATCGTTGCCGGTAAGACAACTCAGTATCTGATCCATAAACGAGGTGAAAATCATGACAATAACAACTAGCCTCATACAGATACTGATCGCATTTGCCGGGATTCTTGTCAGTATCGCAGTCTATATTGCCGGTCAGAAGCTCTATAATCGCTTTAAAATCGATCTGCTGACTCCTAATATCTTCAGCATCGTTACAATTGTACTGTTAATGTTGCTTTTTAGGGTGGACTACAGTTACTATAAACCAGCTGCAAATTCTATTAATTTCTTCTTAAAACCAGCTGTGGTGATTCTAGCCCTTCCGCTTTATCGGCGGCTCCCCCACTTGATGCAGAACAAAGTTGCTATCCTGACGGGGATCATGAGCGGTATCCTGGTTTCAAGCATGAGTCTAGTCTTCTTAACGTTGGTTATGAATTATGACTTAATGATGATAATCTCACTGCTACCCAAATGCATCACCACTCCCATGGGAATCGAAGTTTCTACTACTATGGGGGCTATCGTACCCATCACGGTCCTCTCCATCCTGGTAACCGGTATCTCAGGTACCGTGATGGCCAAGACCTTGTTAAGACTAGGACGAATAACCAATCCCATCGCCAAGGGAGTTGCCATCGGTACGAGTTCCCACGTGTTGGGGACCTCGAAGGCCCTGGAAATCGGAGAAACGGAAGGTGCCATTTCAAGCCTTTCATTGGCCATCGCTGGTCTGGTTTCTGTATTCTACTTACCATTGGTCGCCTATCTGCTTAGATTTTTCATTTAAACTTTACATAATCCGAAATGACGCATAACTAAGAAAGAGCCCTGAATGATCAGGGCTCTAATTTTTTATTCTACTTTCTCAACTGGCAAGCCTTCAATATATCCTCTATATCCTTCCGGGATGTATTGGAATCTAGGCGCCTTCTCCTTGGCCCAACGGTATCCATAGATCAGTGGGTCAAACCGCTCGATGAAGTCCCAGAGCGCACTTATGGCATCTTCAAAGTCTTCATCTGTAAAGGGTGGTCCTTGGAATAGCAGCATATCTACCGGCTCTAAAGTGACCAGTTCAAAACCCTCCGGTTCTTGAATATCCGCATCGATGGCGAATTCCACGCCCTGCACATACTTCGATGTTCCTTCCGGTATCATTTTGCCGGGAAGCCACATGCCCATGGGTTCAGTCAATGCGTTGCTATAATCAGATAGATCATCCCATACCTCACAACCGACTTCCTTACAATACTCATAATAGTGGGTAGCGCACTCCCCCCTCTTTACTAAAAGCTTTCTTCTGGGCTTCTTCATGATCTGTACAAATACAGGCACCATGGTTTCTTTCATTTTCTCATCCATTGCTCTATCCTTCCTTTTCAAGATTTGGTTGAGGTCATGACGGTCGATCAGATCGGCAGAACGTTCTTGCTTCCATGTGCTCGGCGTCACTCCGAATTCCTTGACAAAGGCCCGTGTGAAGCCTTCATGGGAATCGAACAGGAAATCCAGTGCTGTATCGATGACCTTGCGGTCTTGGCTTATGATATCACTGGCCGCAAGCATGAGCCGTTTTTTATGGATATAGGAGAACAGGGTTCGTCCTCGTGCTTTGCGATAGATCCTAGAAACGTACCAAGGCGAGTAGCCGGCTTCTCGAGAAATCTGGACCAAAGTGATTGGACGATCCAGGTTTTCGTCTATAAAATGCTCTATCTTATGGATTGTCTTCATCAGATCTCGGTTCATAACCCCTCCTTCTGCTTACATCATACATTAAGAAGCGTTTAAAGCGCTTGACAGCGATTGTCATCCTTCCGACAGGTCTTTGCCCTCCAGAGTCATTCATGTACACGAGGTAGGCTCTCAGGGCTTATGGATGCGAACTACAGGCTATTCCCATAAAAATAATGCTACAAGAAATCTTGTAGCATTATTATAGTATGTTTTCAATTTCATTATCAAATTCAGATTACACGATTGGGATTTTTATAGTCTGACCCGGATATATTGTCGTTCCGATTCCATTGACATCCTTCACGAAGTATATGATCTTTCGTATATCTTTTTTGCCGTTATAATGTTCATCAACCAGATTCCATAAAGTATCACCGGATTCAACAACAACTGTCACATAAGAATCCTGTTCAATGGATGCTAAAGCCTGTCCTGTAAGTAAGCGATCCGTGTCACCGGCTTTATTGATTGCATAAGATGCAGGTAGAATAATTAGCTGCAATGCTACTATCACAGTCAATACTCGCACTACGAAAGCTGCCTTACTGATACGGATTATTATTCTTTTACGCTTCACTTGTCTTCTTTTAAACCATAACATGTTATCGCCTCCTATGCGAACACTTGTTCTCTGCTATAATAGTAACAGAACGTTTGTTCGTTGTAAAGAAAAAAACAGAACATTTGTTTGTAACATCAAACCACCTATGATATAATGCATTTGAGGAGGATAAATGATGACTGATTTGACCAAACGACAAGAACAGATTTACTTCATGATCAAAGGGTATATCTCAGAAAAAGGATACCCACCCACCGTCAGAGAAATCGCCAAGGCCGTTGGACTAAATTCCATTTCCACAGTACACACCCATCTGAAGAATATGGAAGCACTGGGTTATATCAGACGTAATCCGGCTATGTCTAGAGCCATCGAACTTGTACAATCCAATGATTCGGTTCCTGTTGCTCCTCAAATGCTAATGGATGTGCAGATGGTCAATGTTCCTTTGTTGGGACGAGTTACTGCAGGTGTTCCTATAGAAGCCATTGAAAACATCCAGGAAATATACCCCCTTCCCCTCTCACTTATCGGCAGCAGAGATGCCTATATCCTGGAAGTTGTTGGGGAATCGATGATTGAAGCAGGTATCCATGATGGAGATCTGGCAATTGTCGAAAAGAAGAATACTGCCAGGAATGGTGAAATCGTGGTCGCAATGCTACAAGACGACGAAGCTACCATCAAAAGGTTTTATCGGGAGAACAAACACTTCCGGCTGCAACCGGAAAACTCCACCATGGAACCTATCTTCGCAGACAAGGTTGATATTTTAGGTAAGGTGATCGGCATTTACCGTAACATCTCCTGATCTGTAATTTAATATTACAGCTATATGTGTACATATAAGGGCACGTTCCGAAGAACGTGCCCTTTTTTTTGTTTCTCAATATCCACTTTTATCTCAAAAATCCTTATGCTCACTGCTACTGCCAAATAGAAGCTCCAACTGTTTCTCTCCAAGCATAGACTCATAGCTTGGCATGTTCAGAGACAGCCCCTGTTTCCTTGCATATTCAGCGAGCTTCCCCTTCAATTCCTTGGCTTTCGTTGAAGTGCAGCCATAACTATTCCGATATTTTGCTTTGTACCGTTCTTTGTATCCAGGGAATTCCTCATCCAATCGATCATAGAAATAATCTCTCTGCCTGTCCCGGAGTGTTACCCCGTAGCTCGGCACCAGAAACGATCCGCTATTTTCCAAAGTCTTCTCTGCGATTTCTCTGACATTCTCCCAATCATCCTCGATAAACGGCAACAGGGGCATCATGACCGAACCAGTATGGATGCCGCAGGCGGATAGCATACTCATCGCCTTGAATCGCTCACTTGGACGCGGTGCATAGGGTTCTACTTTAGCTGCCATGTCATCGTTCGCAGTCGTGATGGAAAAAGCCACACACGCATAATTCTGTTTGTTTATGGCGTTCAAGAGGTCCAAATCCCTTTGCACCAGATGACTCTTAGTCAGTATAAACACTGGCCAGCGAGATTTAAGGAGAATCTGCAGCGCCCCACGGGTCAGCTCCCTCTCCATTTCCAACGGCAGATAGGGATCACTCATGGCGCCAAAGCCAACCGTACCTTTTTTCCGCTTTCGTCGTATTTTCTTTTGAAGTAATTCTAACGCGTTGGTTTTCACTTCGACCTGATGGTCAAAATCCTCAACTTGGTAGCAAGCACTTCTGGAATCACAGTAGATGCATCGATGGGGACATCCGCGGTAAAAATTGGCTGCGTAATGCACCCCGAACCAATTGGATGGATGGGGATTTCGGTTCAGTATGGTCCTACTGCTTATTTCCTTGATCTTCATCATTGGCAACAATCCTTCTTACGGCCTCATTGATGGCGATCTTGCTGTATTCAAAGCTTAGACCACCCTGGACGTACAAGGTATACGGTTTCCTTATGGGTGCATCCGCGCTTAATTCGCTGGTCGCTCCGCCGATGAATGTGCCCGCCGCCATGATTACTTTATCGTCATAGCCGGGCATATCCCAGGGCAAGGGCACTACGTGGGAATCGATTGGAGAATTCCTTTGGATAGCCTGGCAAAAGTCGATTAGCTCCCCTTCTTTCTCGAAACGGATCGCTTGAACGATACCCGAACGGATATCATCTACACCAGGTGAAACCTCATATCCCAGTTGAGAAAAGATGGAAGCTGTATACACGGCCGTCTTCAAGGCCTCTCCCACCGTATGTGGGGCCATGTATAGACCCTGATATAGCAAACGGCTCATACTACCATCCACAGCGCCTACTTCCCTGCCGATTCCCGGTGAGGTCAGGCGATAGCTGACTTCTTCAATCAGGTCCTTACGCCCGGCTACATAACCGCCAATCGGGGCCAATCCGCCGCCCGGATTCTTGATGAGGGACCCAGCGATTACATCGGCTCCCACCGCTAGCGGTTCCCGTTCTTCAGTAAACTCCCCATAGCAGTTATCCACCATAATGGTAACGTCCGGCCGTTTCTCTTTGATGGCCTGACACATGGATCCAATCTCCTTAATGCTGTAGGACGGTCTCCAGGCATAGCCACGGGAGCGCTGTATGAGCACAACCTTGGTATCTGCTGGGATTTTTGCCGCTTTTTCGCATAAGGGCAGATCTATTTCAATTTCTGAATAATGAATGCCGAACTCCAGCAGGCTCCCTTTTTTGTTTCCCGTAAGTCCTATGACTTCAAGCAATGTGTCATAGGGAGTACCGCAGAAGGATACCAGGCGCTCACCAGGGCGTAAAAGCCCAAAGAGGCATACAGCCAGGGTATGTGTTCCAGAAACCATTTGGGTGCGCACTAAGGCATCTTCGGCTCCAAATACATGGGCGAAGATTTTATCCAAGGTATCTCGGCCATGATCACCATAGCCATATCCTGTGCTACCAGAAAAACACTCCTGGGCCACTTGGTATTTTTGAAAAGCTGCAATGACTTTTCTATGATTGTATTCGCTTGTCGGTTGGTAGCTTTTCCACCATTCGGCTACCTCCTCGCCTGCTTGTACGCATTTATTCTGAAGCTCTTCCATATCCATTTTCTTTACCACTGCTTCGTGTCCTTATATTCTTCAGGAAATTCTTTACCCAGCGCCATCTCGCAAATCAATTCAACCAAGGTAGCAAAGTCCATTCCTATATGTTGAGCGACATCTGGGATCAGACTTGTTTCCGTCATGCCGGGGATGGTATTGGCCTCTAGGATATATGGATTGTTGTCTCTATCCAACATGAGATCCACTCTTCCGAAACCTTTAAGCCCCATTGCTTTATATGCGTCCCTGGACAGCTGCCTGCAGTGGATGCGAATGTCTTCCGGCAGTCTGGCCGGAATGATATGCTGGCTCATGCCAGGTGTGTATTTGGTTTCATAGTCATAGCACCCGGTTGTGGTCGTGATCTCCAATGTTTTCATAGGAAATGGTTTGTCATTTCCCATGACCGACACCGTGATTTCCATACCGTCTATCATGGTTTCGATTAGAAGCTGATTTTCCAATTCGAAAGCTGCCTCCAAACCATGTGCGAATTCCTCATCGTTGTTTATGAAATATATACCAATGGTCGAGCCTTGCGAAGGAGCCTTGACAACCAGCGGATAGCCAATAGTTTCACTTAGATATCTGACCGACGCTTCAGGACCTTCCTGCCTATAGGTCTCCAAATCCAGCACACAGAACTCAGGTACAGGCAGTCCCGCCTGGGTTAGGATCTGTTGTGATATGACCTTGTTCATGGTAATAGCGCTGGCCAGAACCCCCGAACCAGTATAGATAAACCCTTTGGTTTCCAGATAGCCTTGTATGGTGCCATCCTCCCCGCCTTTGCCATGCAAGGCTATGAAGACTACGTCTGGTTTGTACTCGTCCAAGCGTTCAGCCCATGAGTCCTTTGCGGTATCCAGGGACAAGACGTCATAATCTTTGCTAGCCAAAGCTTGTGCGACCGCTGTTCCTGATTTCAAAGAAATCTTGTTCTCCGTCGAGGTGCCTCCCATCAATACTGCAATTCTTTTCATCTGTCACCTCCTTGTTGTTCATATGCATCATGTCCGTAAATATCGTTTACCACCATCACTGGAAAATCTTTCACCTCCAACTGATACACAGCTTCGGGTCCCAATTCCTCATACGCGATGCAGTCGGCTGAAACCACGCGGCTGGCCAACAGCGCACCCGCTCCACCCCAAGCTGCACAATAGACGGCTTGATGCTCTATAATTGCATCCTTGACTGCTTGGTTTCTGGAACCTTTCCCAATCATCATTTTGAGGCCATTCTCAATGAGCTTGGGCGCATAGGCATCCATGCGGTAACTTGTCGTAGGACCGATGGAACCGATTGGTTTGCCGGGAGGTGCCGGGGCCGGGCCGGCATAGTAAACGACTGCACCCTGCAGCTCGAAAGGCAGTGTCTCACCCTTTTCCATGCTGGCCACGATTCTTTTGTGGGCCGTATCCCTGGCCGTATAGATGATACCGCTGAGCAGGATCCGGTCTCCCGCCTGCAAATCGATTATATCTTCAGTTTTAATCGGTGTTTTAAGTCGTATTTCTTTAGACATGTCGGATGTTCCTCCTCTATTTTCCAGATAACATTTTGATATTCTTAAGTCCTAGTCTGTAGTAAAAGAGTACCAGTAACGGGAATACGGTTACAGACAGGAATGAGCTGTCGATGAATATGATAAAGTTATAAAGTCCATGCAACACTACAGGAAAAACGAAGGCCTTGACCAGGTTCCCTTTTGACTTATCTTCTATGAATTTGGCCCGGCTCAGATAGCTTCCGCTAATCACCGCACAGACGGTATGCAGAGGAATGGCCGTCACCGCCCGGATGATGCCGGTCTGTGTACCGAAAGTTGTGACATAGAAAATATTTTCCACGGTCGCGAATCCCAAGGATATGAAGACGGCGTAAACGATTCCATCAAAGAATTCATCGTAATCCTTCTCATCTTTCCAGATGAAGATGATGAATATTAGATACTTGAGACCTTCCTCAATCAATGCCACATTGAAAAACGACAGCATGAAGCGATCCGCAACTCCAGTTCCCAACGGATTGATATACCAGATGTTTTCCAGAACACTTGCCGGCAGTACAAGAAATGCGCCCCATAGGAACATTCTCACCAATGTTCGTGGCGGTTCCTTGGCAACGTAATCCTGCTGATATATATAGTAAAGGATGAGCGCTGCCGGTGCAATCGCAATAATAAGATTCATAGTTTCCACGCTTATAGACAGAACGACTGATGTCGGGCTACATGGCAGTTGAGGTTTATGGCTGCCGGCAAACAAGCGATATGACAGGGCAGAAATGAAAGATGCACATCAAAGGCAGTCGTATCACCGCCGAAACCCTGCGGTCCAATATTGAGCTTATTGATTTCTTCAAGCAACTCTTCTTCGTAAGCTGCAATCTCAGGATCCGAATTGCGTTCCCCGATAGGTCTGAGCAGGCATTTCTTAGCCTCTAGAGCACAGCTTTCGAAGTTACCTCCCAAACAGGCGCCGACCACGACCGGCGGACAAGGATTAGGACCAGCCTCCCTGATGGCGTTGATCAGAAAACTCTTGAACCCCTCCCATCCTACTGCCGGTGTCAACATGGAGAGGCGAGACATGTTTTCACTGCCACCACCCTTAGGCGCCACAGTGATCCTAAAGGAATCCCCCGGTACGATTTCAGTATGTATTACCGCCGGTGTGTTATCCCCGGTGTTCTTTCGCTCCAATGGATGGGAAACGATGGATTTCCTCAGATATCCATCCCGATAACCTTGTCGCACACCCTCATTGATGGCATCTACAAGGTAACCTCCCTCTACTTGGATTTCTTGGCCCAACTCTAAGAATACTACCGCAGTTCCAGTATCCTGACAGATCGGCATGTTGTTTTCCTTGGCTACCTCCGCGTTTAAAAGTAGATCCTTCAGAATGGCTTTTGCACCATTTTGGCTGTCATTATCGATACTGTCCTGGTATGCTTCAAGCAAATCGCAAGACGCAATAATGTTGGCTTTTATGCAAGCTTTTGCCAATGCTTCTACAATTTGAGTGTATTGTATGCTTCTCATATTTTCTTGATTCCTCACTTTACATCTGGCATAGAATTAAGTATACTACTAGTTGTTCGCGTTTGTAGCTCAGTGGATAGAGCGCTAGCCTCCGGAGCTAGATGTCGCAGGTTCGACTCCTGTCAAGCGCACCACTTTTACTTATTCTAACACATTTTCATTATTCTTTTTTAAAGAAGAAAATAAAAAAAAGCGATGGCTTAGCCATCGCTTTTCGTTTACTCTTTTTTGCTGTCCAGCAAGTCGCCAAACATGTCTCCCAATGTAAGCGGAGTATCGTCTTCCGTAGAATAGTGGAATTCTTTCTTCTCCACTTTCGGAGCGGCTTTTTTCTTAGGTCTTGGTTTAGCCGGTGCAGCTGGCTTTTCAAGAGTGGCTTTGATGGACAATCCGATTTTCTTCTCATCAGGATTGATCTTGATGATTTTCACATCAACAGTGTCGCCAGGTTTAACTACATCTTCAACCTTCTCAACACGCTCATAGGCCAATTCAGAAATATGTAGCAGTCCTTCGAAACCAGGCTCGATTTCAACGAACGCACCGAAATCAGTGGTCCTGAGAACCTTACCGTTTACCACGCTACCTTCAGGGTAATTAGCGGAAGCTACTATCCATGGGTCTTCCTGTAAAGCCTTCAAGCTCAGAGCAATCTTCTCTTTGTCGCGATCGATGGTAAGTACTTTCACTTCGATCTTGTCGCCGATGTTAACTGCATCTTCAGGCTTGTCAACTTTGTTCCAGCCCATTTCTGAAATGTGCAGCAGACCGTCGATACCGCCCAGGTCTACAAAAGCACCAAACTTGGCGGTACGGCAGACAACGCCTTCAACTACAGCGCCTTCTTCCAGTTTCTCCCAAGTCTTAACTTTCAGAGATTCACGTTCTTCAGCCAGAATATCCTTCTGGGACAGAACGATTCTGTTTTTCTTCTTGTCCAGCTCAATAATACGCACACGCAATTTCTCGCCTACGTACTTGCTCAGGTCGTTAACGAACCCGATTTCCAGGTGAGAAGCAGGAACGAATCCGCGCAGGCCTTCGAGGTCTACGACTACGCCGCCCTTGACTTCCTCAGTAACTGCCACTTCGAATTCAGTCTTGTCTTCGAAGCTTTGGCTGAGTTCATCAAACTTCTTGGCCATCTCACGCTTTTGCTTTCTCTTGTCGTTCTCATATTTTCTTCTGGCAATAGCTTTTTTCGAAAGCACAGGTGCGCCTTCTCTGTTGCTTTTCTTAACTAACATCAACTCAAGCTCATCACCAGCTTTAAGTTCTTCAAAATTGTCCAGCTCTCTCGCTGCTACCACGCCTTCGCTCTTGGCACCGATGTCCACCAGAACCTCGTCTTGCCCAACTTGGACTACAACAGCGTTCAGAATATCGCCCACTTTGTACGTCTCATCGCTGCTCGGAGTGAAAATATCGGCCATAGTTAATTCCGTACTTTCCTCCACTTTTTCATTCTTAATCTCTTCCATTGCTACAACAACCTCCTCAATGATCCAGTCCGGCGTTGATGCGCCGGCTGTTACTCCAACTGTATCCGTTCCTGCAAACCATTCATTTTTTAGTTCGCAAGCTTCTTCAATGTGATACACCGGAGTTTTTAATTCTCTTATAATAGAGAATAATTTATTGGTATTGGCGCTGTGTTTGCCGCCAATTACAATCATGACATCAGATACTGCCGCCAGTTCCCTGGCTTCCCTCTGTCGGCTTGATGTAGCCTGACAGATGGTGTTATGTATTTCTATGCTTTCCACACGTTCCGACAACCACTGTTCAATTTCACGAAACAATGCTTCGTCTTGTGTGGTTTGAGATAGCAAGGCAACCTTAGAGCCCAGATAGGACTCCGGTATTTCAGCAACAGAAGTTACCGCCACCGCGTTCTCTCCGCACCATTCCAGTAGTCCGAGAACTTCAGGATGGTTCTTGTCGCCCACGATTATGCTATGATAACCTTGCTCACCCAATTGAGCGCACAACCTCTGGGCTTTGGATACATTAGGGCAAGTGGCGTCTACTAGATCGCACTTCTCTTCCAAACGTTTCCTGGTAATCTTGCCAATACCGTGAGATCGGATCACCAACGGGCTTTCCATCGGTGTCTCATCGGTCGCTATGATTCCTTGTTTTTCCAACCGCCCTACTTCCTGACGGTTATGAATGAGTGGTCCGAAGGTATGGACCGAACCTTGTTGCTCGTCCCTTGCCTTCTGGGCAATCTCGATCGCCCGGCGCACTCCGTAACAAAATCCAGCTGTTTTGGCTACTATGATTTTCAAAATCTACTCCTAGCTCGCTTATACCTACGGAAATAATTATATAAGGTATTCATCAAGAAGTAAATTCTTTTTTTTCATTCTTATTGATTATTCTAAGCATCACTGCCAAAACCTCTTCCACGCTTTTGGTTGTGGTGTCGATCAGCATCGCATCTGCAGCTTGCTTTAAAGGACTGATCTCCCGGTTGGCATCTTCCTCATCACGCTTACTGATGCTATCCATGATCTGTTTAATGTCTAGACTTTCCTCCAGTGCTTCGAAATCTTTCTTACGTCGCCTGGCCCGTTCTTCCAAACTTGCGGTCAGAAAGAACTTGAAATCTGCCTCAGGTAGGACCTGGGTGCCGATGTCTCTTCCATCCATGACTACTGGATGGGATTTGGCGATTCGTTGTTGTTTTTCGACCATGATCCTTCGGATTTCTTTGAATTTGGAAACCTCGGATACCGCTGAAGATACATCATCTTTGCGGATATCCCGGGTTACTTCTGTTCCATCAATATATACTCGCTGCTCTTCAGGTGATCCTACCAGCTCGATCGTGAGCCCGGATACCAGGTCTACGATGGCCTTCTCATCTGAAAGGGGCAGGTTGGCCCTGAGGACGCTGTATGTGGCGCTTCTATACATGGCGCCTGTATCTATATATAAATAGTCAAGCATCGAAGCCAGTCGCTTGGCAATGGTACTTTTGCCGGATCCCGCTGGGCCGTCAATGGCAATAGATATCATAGGTCCTCTCCTTCATCATAGGTAGCTGCATGAATACCGGCCACATAGCCGGTGGAAAACGCGATCTGTAAATTGTAGCCACCCGTATAGGCGTCCACGTCAAGCATCTCTCCAGCCAGGTACAACCCAGCCATCTTTTTTGAGCCCATGGTCTTCGGGTTAACTTCACGAATATTGATTCCGCCTTGGGTCACGATTGCTTCTTTATATCCTGCGTGCCCAGTTACTGTCAGCTCAAGATGTTTCAATGCTTTACACAACTGCTCCCGTCCCACCTTATCCACGCTATGGCACTTCTGGTGCACCTCAAGACCACTAATCTTGAGTATGACTGGAATTAGCGCGTTGGGCAGCAATGATTTCATAACATTGGCCAGATCCTTCTTGGCATTTTCCGAAAACTCCCTTAGGAGCCTCTGGTCCAGCTTCTCCTCTGAAAGAGCCGGCTTCAGATCCAGGAAAACCGGGATATTATCCGTATCTTTCAATTGCCTAATCAGTTGACGAGATAACGACAGTACGATAGGCCCAGAGATACCCTGATGCGTAAACAGCATCTCTCCGAATTCTTCACGCTTCTTCTTGCCTTGACCCATGCTCAGTGTCACGTTGCGAAGACTGATTCCTGCCAAAGTGCTGATCCAGGTTTCTCGACATTGCAGGCCCACCAGTGATGGATACAACGCGGTTGTAGTATGACCGAAGTCCCTTGCATAGCGATAGCCGCTTCCATCTGAACCGGTCAGGGGATAGCTTTTCCCTCCGGTCGCCAGAATGACTGTCCCTTTCAATGATTCACCATTGTCTAGGGTCACACCGCAAATACGGCCTTCTTCTTGCATCAACTTCGTCACTTCCACCTTGGTACGCACCTTCACCGTGAGTTTCTTCATCTCTTGGATAAGCACACCCACTACATCCTTGGCTGCATCCGACTCGGGAAACACCCTACCTCCACGCTCGGTTTTCAATGCACATCCTCTGCTTTCGAAGAATGACATCAAATCATCCTGGGAGAACTGGTTCAGGCAGCTATAGAGGAAACGGGCGTTATCAGGCACCTGTGCCAGGAACTCATCCAACTTGGCCACATTGGTCAGGTTGCAACGTCCCTTTCCGGTTATGCTCAGTTTCAATCCTAATTTTTGTTTATGCTCCAGAAGGACCACTTTGGCGCCTTCTCGGGCGGCAGCAATGGCAGCCATCATACCAGCTGCACCCCCGCCAATAACGATTATGGACATGTTTACCTCAAAAGACAGGGTGAAAGAAAACTTTCACCCTGTTAGTCTTTACTATTTTGCTTTTTTGTCGCCCAACCAAGACATCATTTTTCTCAGTTTCGTTCCTGTAGCTTCAATTAGATGTTCTTCGCCCATACGGTGCAACGCTTTAAGTTTAGGTCTTCCGGCCTGGTTCTCTGCGATGTACTCTCTAGCGAATTCACCAGATTGGATTTCAAAAAGGATCTTCTTCATTTCCTTCTTGGTTTCATCGGTTACGATACGAGATCCTCTGGTCAGGTCACCGTACTCAGCGGTGTCACTTACTGAGTAACGCATGTTGCTGATACCACCCTCATACATCAGGTCTACAATCAGCTTTAGCTCATGAAGACACTCGAAGTAAGCGATTTCCGGTTTGTATCCTGCTTCTACCAAGGTCTCGAATCCTGCTTGTACCAATCTTGCGGTACCGCCGCAAAGTACAACCTGTTCACCGAACAAGTCAGTTTCAGTCTCTTCTCTGAAAGTGGTTTCGAGAACGCCAGCTTTGGTGTTTCCGATTCCTTTAGCATAGGACAATGCCAAATCAAAGGCTTTGCCGGATGCGTTTTGGTGTACAGCTACCAGAGCCGGTACGCCGGCACCTTCTGTGTACATTCTGCGTACCAGGTGACCAGGTGACTTGGGTGCGATCATGAATACATCAATATCTTCCGGCGGATTGATTCTGCCGAAATGGATGTTGAATCCGTGTGCGAAAGCCAAAGCCTTGCCTGCACTCAGGTGAGGTACGATCTGAGTGTCATATACGTCCTTCTGAGACTCATCCGGCAACAGAACCATGATAACGTCAGCCCATGCACAAGCCTCGTCCACGGTGCTTACGGTCAAACCGTCGTTCTCTGCTTCGGCCCAGCGTTTGCTGTCTTTACGCAGAGCGACTCTTACGTCGACTCCACTGTCGTGCAAACTCAATGAATGAGCGTGTCCTTGGCTACCATAGCCCAATACTGCAACCTTTTTCGATTTGATGATGTTTAAATCAGCATCATTTTCATAGAACATTTTTACCATAACTTCTCCTCCGTTTGTTCAATTAATATTTCAGCCTTTCGTCATTACGACTACTCAGCAACATTATCAGCAATTAGAACGGTATTTTCCAGATATGAAAGACCTTCCTCGACCAAGGCCAGATCACTTCTCTCAAAGTTCGCCTCGGCGTTTTCGTCCAGGTTGTCCGACAAAGGCCCAAGATAGTAAGGTCGGTTACCATCCGCGGCTCTGTAGGTGAAAACCGGAAAATATTCCGTATGCTTTATGGAGACATCGCCGTCAATCAGATCCTTTTCCAAATTCAATGAATAAATCATGCCGGTGCGTCTTTTTGCCCCTCTTTGTGCTGAAATGAAGTTCCCTAGTGAATATACTACTATATTATCATCAATAAATCCATCAGTTTGTATCACATGAGGATGTGAACCTATTACAGCGTCTGCTCCGGCTTCGATCAGATCTTTAGCCAGGAGTTCCTGTGACACGTTCGGTTGTTCCTCATACTCTGTGCCAAAATGTAGAAAACAAATGATATAATCCGCTTGGTTTTTCGCTTTTCGTACATCCGAGACCAACCGCTCCTGGTCCAGTCTGTTTATCATGAATGCTTTGTCAGTCGGCAGTTCCAGACCATTCGTCCCATATGTTCCTGTTATCAGTGCGAATGAAGTTTCCTCTACCTTGAAGTAGACGACCGTATCTTCATCTGCTTCTAACCTGGTACCCGCGCTCAACATGCCAGCTTCCGCAATGGTTTGTTTGGTACGGATCAGACCGGTCAATCCTCGGTCCATGACGTGGTTGTTGCAGTGTACCAGTAGATCCACACCGCTATCGGCCAGATCGTATGCAAGCTGGTCCGGTGCATTGAACCTTGGGTATCCAGAATACCCGGAACCAGGACCCGCCAACGTCGTTTCCAGATTGGCGATGACAAAATCGGACTGCTGCAGATAAGGTTCTACATAGGAAAAGGATTCCGAAAAATCGTAATCCCCTGCTCCTTGGTAAGCACCGCTAATCTGGGTGTCATGCATCATGATATCGCCAATGAAACTGATCTTGATATCCTGGACAACAGTCATCCGACTTAGCGCTGCAGGCCGGTATATCGTCTGGGCCTTTATGATTGGCGCGTCAATAGGGCTGGGGTTGATTCCTAGCATCAAGAATCCCAGTAACAGATAAACCGCTATGAAAAACCCTATCCGTGCCGCTCTCATATATAGTTAGCTCCTAAAATTAATGAATTGCAGTGGCAGCTCCCAATCGGTTTCCTTCAGGGAGTTGATTACTTCCTGCAAATCATCTCGGTTCTTTCCACTCACGCGGACATGTTCGTCCTGTATCTGAGATTGAACTTTCAGTTTCAGTTTCTTGATGTAGGACACGATATCTTTGGCCTTCTCCTTACTGATTCCTGACTGGACCGTAAGGTCCTGTTTGTAGCGTTTGCCAGTAGGCTCGATTTTTCCGGCTTGTAATACGCGGATGTCGATTCCCCTCTTTACCAGTTTGGATTGTAGAATATCCATAATGGCACCAACCTGATATTCGTTGGCTGCATTGAAGGTGATCTTCTCCTTGCGGTCGAATTCGACCGTGGCGTCAGCTCCTTTGAAATCATAGCGCTGGGTAATTTCTTTTTTCGTCTGGTTGATCGCGTTATCCACTTCCTGCAAATCAATCTCAGAAACAACATCGAACGAACTATCTTTTGCCATGTTTTCCTCCTCTTTCTTTCCTTTTATTCTGGCCTTTCAAGACCTTGACTTCGGTTTTCTTTAGATGACGGTACTTTCCCCGGGGAATCCCTTTTTTAGTGATGTTTCCGATTTGGGTGCGTACCAAACGTTTCACGTCAAATCCCAACGCTTCGAACATACGTCTTACTTGACGGTACTTGCCTTCATGGATAATCAGTTCTATTACACTGCCATCCGCATTCTCTTCGAGAATATACACTTCGGCCGGAGCCGTCACGTAATCACCTATGTCGACGCCTTTTCTCATCTTTGCCACATCTTCGATGCTCAACACACCATCGATGGTCGCATGGTACGTCTTTTTCAGTTCCTTGCTGGGATGGGTCATCGCGTAAGTCAGGTCACCGTCATTGGTCATGATTAGGAGACCTTCTGTATTGTAATCCAGGCGACCTACGGGATAGATCCGCTGATCTATATCTTTGACCAGATCCAAGACTGTCTTACGGTTCTTGGGATCGTCGGTCGTGCTCAGATAACCTTTAGGTTTGTTAAGCACCAAATAGACATATGAGATGCGGCCGCCAATTGACTTTCCATCAACTATGACTTTGTCAACTCCCGGTATGATCTTGCTTCCGAGTTCCTTCACAATTTTGCTGTTCACCCGAACCCGACCCTCCAGGATTATTTCCTCACTTTTTCTTCGAGAGGCTACGCCTTGGTCGGCCATAAATTTCTGTAGCCGTACTTCTTTATTCATGGAAACTCCATTTTCTCAAAAAGCTCATACGGTGAGCCAAGGAGGGTCCGAAGCGATCCAACGCCTGGTAATGATCCTTGGTGCCGTAGCCTTTGTGTTTGTCAAAGCCATATTCGGGGTAAAGTTCATGCGTGTACATCATGATTTCATCCCGTCTTTCTTTTGCAATGATAGAGGCCGCCGCAATGGATGCAGACAGGTCATCACCACCGATAACCGGTTTGATGATCACATTCTCTATGCCCGGGTTTCCGTTACCGTCGACCAGAACATACTCTCCACGGATGGATAGGTTACTATAGGCTCTTTTCATAGCTGTATAGGTCGCCTGCAGGATGTTGGTCGTCTCGATTTCTTCCACGCTGGCGTATCCCCAACCGATGCTTAATGCTTTTTCCTCGATCTGAGCTCTTAATTCAGCTCTCTCTTCGTGTTTGATTTTCTTGCTGTCTCTGAGACCCTTGATGTATATTCCCAAAGGTAAGATGACAGCCGCCGCATAGACGGGTCCGGCTAAGGGACCACGGCCTGCTTCATCAATCCCTACACTCAAGCCAAATTCTAAGCCTTCCTGTTCCAGTTGATATAACTGCATCAGGCGGAATCGCTCGTCCTGCTCTTTTGCCAACCTGTTGGCTCGCTTCTTAAGAGCCTCCTGGACATTCTTCCTGGGGTCGTCCTCAATGCTGGTGAGCAGCCAAGGACTGATATTTTTCTGCTCTAGTATTTTCTGGATGATCTTAACGTTCATCTGCCATGCCTGCCTCTTTTGGATTGTCCAAGGTGTAGTTGCCCAGCTTACCTTCCTGGAAATCATGCAGCATTCTATACGCGGTACGTTCTGTCTGTACCGCACCCTTCTTATCCAAGAAGTGGCGTTTCTCCCCGACATTGTCAAGGACCATATAGGGTTCGCCTTCTTCGCTGTCCAATCCGTAGAATGAGGAAATCGTACCGGGATACTCATCCTTAAGCAATTTGATCAGACGCAAAGCTACTTCTTCAATGTCAAAAGTCTTCTCGCTGATGGCACCGGTATAGGCCAGATATTCCCCAGTCCTTTGGTCCTCGAAACGAGGCCACAGGATTCCAGGCGTATCCAGCAATTCGATGTTTTTAAGCAGTCGGACCCACTGGTTTCCCCGAGTCACCCCCGGTTTGTTGCCAGTCCTGGCGGATCCTTTCTTCACCATAGCGTTGATGAAAGAAGATTTTCCCACATTGGGAATACCTAGCACCATGGCCCGTACAGCTCTGGGAAGCAGGCCCTTGCTCGCGCGTTTCTCGAACATACCTTTGGAGGCTTCCTGACATTTGGCGACCACGGTCTTGGTGCCTTTTCTATCGAGACTGTTTACACGTACTACGGCAAACGCTTCTTTTTTCAGAATATGCTCCCATTCCGATGTCCGGTTGGGATCTGCCAGATCTGATTTATTAAGCACAATAATTCTCGGCTTATCGCCGGTCAGCTCTAACAGGTCCTGATTGGTCGAAGAAATAGGAATCCTGGCATCACGAATCTCAATGATGAGATCGACTACCTTAATTTGTTCTATTAATAGCCGTTTGGCCTTGGCCATATGGCCGGGGTACCATTGTATATGCATATTATCCCTTAATCTATCTGCCCGAAATCGTTCATCGGCCAGTATATTAAAAATGCTTTTCCGATAAAGTTATCTTCAGGGACGAATCCCCAGATCCGGGAGTCAGCGCTGAATTCCCGATTGTCGCCCATGGCGAAATAGGAATTCTCTGGGACCAGGATCGGACCCATCGGTGCGTAGTTGTAATTGCGTTCCAAGTATGGCTCTTCAATCTTCTCGCCATTGATATAAATACCATCTTCCTTTATTTCCAGTGTTTCACCAGGAAGTCCAATCATACGTTTCACGTAGATGACCTCCGGGTCCAGCGGATATCGGAAGACCATAACGTCTCCACGAGCCACTTCCCCGTAACGCAGGAACATTTCATTGACCAGAATCCGGTCATTTACCTTCAGCGTCGGAACCATGGATGTCGTTGGTACCCAGAATGGTTGGAATACGAAAGTGCGGATGACGAAAGTGATCACCACGGCAATAACCACGGCTTGGACCAGTTCCAGTAACGGTTTATGTGCTTTTTTCAGTTGCTCATCCAGTGTAGCGTATTCGTCTTTTTCTGTCATAACAAGTCTTTCCTACCTTCCTATTTATTGCCTTTAAAATATAACACTTTTGTATAGCAATAACAAGGCAAGGACCGGTAACCCGGTCCTTGAATTACTTTCTATCTTTGATTCTGGCAGCTTTGCCTGTTCTGGTACGCAGATAGTAGATTTTAGCTCTTCTTACTTTACCTCTTCTGAGTACTTTCACACCAGCGATTCTTGGAGAATGCAGTGGGAATATTCTTTCCACACCTACTCCGTAAGAGATTCTTCTAACAGTGAAATTCTCCTGGATGCCTCCGCCGCTCTTGGCGATTACGATACCTGTGAAATCCTGAATTCTTTCTTTGGTTCCCTCAACAACTTTTACGCTTACGGTAATAGTGTCTCCCGACTGAAACTCAGGTATATCGTCTCTTTTCTGTTCGTTATCAATAGCTTGAATAATATCCATTTTCTTCCTCCTTTCTAAGGCTTATGGGTTTTCGAAAGAAGATCGGGTCTTCTCTCTTCAGTTCTTTTCAAAGATTGTTCTTCTTTCCATTGTGCGATGGCTTTATGGTTGCCGCCGAACAGCACTTCTGGAACGTTCAGGCCTCGGTATTCCCTGGGTTTGGTATACTGCGGATACTCCAGTAAATCATTACTAAAGCTTTCGCTCAACAGACTTTCGTCATTGCCCAGCACACCTTTCAGGTGTCTGCTGACCGCTTCGATCAACACCATGGCCGGCAGTTCTCCGCCGAAGAGTACGTAATCGCCGATGGATATTTCCTCATCCACCAGTTCATCAATGACTCTTTGGTCCACGCCTTCATATCTGCCACACAGAATCACTAGGTGATCATAGCTGGTAAGCTCGATAACTTTTTTGTGATTCAGCGTTTGACCGCTGGGTGACATATAGATGGTGTGACTGCGTTTCTCTTCAGTTTTCCGCATCAGATCTTCATGAGCCAGAAAAATAGGTTCCGGTTTAAGAAGCATACCTGAGCCGCCACCGAAGGGATAGTCATCCACTGTGTGGTGCTTGTCCTGCGTGTAGTCGCGAAAATTTGTGGTTCGGATATCCAGGATACCGTTACCAATCGCCTTCTGGATCAGACTTTCACTTTTGAAGTTCTCAAAAAGGTCAGGGAACAACGTTAACACATCAAAAAGCATATTAACTCCTAATCCCGCAAACCGGGCATGAGATGCACGGTCATCCGTCTGTCGTCAAGGTCGATGTTCAGGACCACATCTTCGATGTTTGGCAGAAGAATCTCGTTCTTCTCATCATCCAAAACCGAAAAAACATTCCTAGCGCCCGTCTCAATGATTGAATCAACTCTACCCAGGCACTCACCCTCATCCGTATAGACCGTTATTCCTTCAAGGTCATGCAGATAATAGGTTCCTTCCTCTATCGGCGGCAGATCGCTTGAGGGAACGTAAAGATAGGTCCCTTTATAATCTTCCGCTTCATCCATGGATTTGATTTCATCAAATACGATGAGCAACATCTGCTTGTGAACTCTAATGCGATTCACATGCAACTGGTCGTTACCATTCTCTAGATAAAACTGATCATAGTTCAGCACCAGCTCCGGAGAGTCCATCAGAGAGACCACTTTGACCTCCCCTTTCACGCCGTGGGTATTGACGATTTGGGCTACAATTGCTTTATCCATCCTAGTCCTCGATAATGTCTACGTTGACCTTAAGATTCTTCTTGATGGCCGCGGCTTTAACTACCGAACGAATGGCTTTTGCGATACGCCCTTGTTTACCAATGACTTTACCCATATCGTCGTTAGCAACCCTTAGTTCAATTATGGTCAGGTCGTCTTTTTTAACCGTGTTGACACGGACTTCTTCAGGCTGATCCACCAAGGATTTCGCAATGGTTTCAACGAGTTTTTCCATAATATTCCTCCCAAGGACTACTTCTTGTACTGCTTCCAGACGCCGGATTTCTTCATCAAAGATTTCACGGTTTCAGAAGGTTGCGCTCCTGTGGATAACCATTTCAACGCTTTTTCCTCGTCTATTTTGAGTTCATTCGGCTCGCTAAGCGGGTTGAAATATCCGATTTCCTCAATGAAACGTCCATCTCTGGGTGCTCTGGAATCAGCTACTACGATTCTATAGAACGGTGCTTTTTTTGCGCCTAGTCTTTTCAATCTGATTTTTGTTGCCATGTTTTCACCTCCTTAAATATTTTTTATTAGAACAGACCCGGGATCTTAGGCATCTTGCCGCCTTTTCCCATTTGTCCGATTCTTTTCATCATCTTTTGGGTTTCTTTGAACTGCTTGAGCAACACGTTGACCCGCTGCACGTTGGTGCCGCTTCCCATAGCGATCCGTTTACGCCGGTTGGCGTTGATGATCTGGGGGTCTTTTCTTTCATCCTTTGTCATAGACTGGATGATCGCTTTGTTGTGTGCCATCTGCTTTTCATCAACCTGCAGATTCTTCATCTGCTTATTCATACCCGGAATCATGCCCATAAGATCTTCCATGGATCCCATGCCCTTCATGCTATCCATCTGATCCAGGAAATCATCCAGGGTAAAAGTCGAATTGCGGAGCTTCTCTTCCAGCTCCTTGGCCTTCTTCTCATCGAAGTTTTCCTGGGCCTTTTCAATCAGGGTGAGTACATCTCCCATGCCCAGTATGCGTGAAGCCATCCGCTCCGGATGGAAAACTTCCAGGTCGGTGATTTTTTCACCGGTTCCCAGGAATTTTATGGGTTTTCCAGTTACAGCCTTGGCAGAGATGGCTGCGCCGCCACGGGCGTCTCCATCCATCTTGGTCATCAGGATTCCATCGATACCCAGTTGATTGTCAAAGCTTTCTGCTACATTCAGCGCATCCTGTCCGGTCATAGCGTCTACGGCCAACAGGATCTCGTGGGGATGGACCACTTTCTTCATCTCAACCAGCTCGTTCATCATCTGTTCATCCAGATGCAGACGGCCGGCCGTATCGATGATGATAATGTCCATAGCCGATTTTCTGGCTTTTTCCACCGCTCCTTTGGCAATGCCAACCGGATCAACGTTCTCACCTAGTGTGAACACCGGTATGTCCAAGGATTCACCCAAAACCTGAAGCTGTTTGATGGCAGCTGGACGGTAAACGTCACAGGCAGCCAGCATGACCTTCTTGTTCTGCTTCTTATAAAAGTTGGCAAGCTTGGCACAGGTAGTGGATTTACCGGCACCCTGCAATCCGCACATCATGATGATGGTTGGAGGGTTCGAGGCCAACATAATGGAGGATTTCTCCTTACCCATCAGGTTCGTCAGTTCCTCGTTCACCAGCTTTATGACTTGCTGGGCAGGTGTCAGACTTTCCAATATATCCTTGCCGATGGCTTTTTCCCGTAGGTCCTTGATGAATTTCTTCACCACTTTGTAGTTCACATCGGCTTCCAGAAGCGCAATCTGCACTTCCTTTAAGGCGGCTTTTATGTCATCTTCGCTCAGTTTGCCCTTCTTGCGCAGGCCTGCGAAGGCATGTTGAAGTTTTTCGGTTAAATTAGAAAAAATTGCCATATTACCTCTGTCTATAAATCATCTTTCATCTTCTTTAGCATCAGCATTGCATATTCTGTCTGTTTGGCAGCACCGTATTCCAGATTCTCGATGATGGTAGCCAATCGTTTCTTAGCAGATTCCTGCTTTTCCACAAATTCTAGCTTATCCTCATAATCCAGCAATGATTTTCCGGTCCTCTTAATGACATCATGCACTGCTTGCCTGCTGATCTTCATGTCAGCTGAGATTTCTCCCAACGAAAGATCCTGCAGGTAGTACAAATCCATAATCTCTTTTTGATGATCCGTCAGAAGCGGACTATATACATCCAGACAGTTTATGATTTTTAATCTTTCTTCTAGCATGTTCTCTCCCTGTAAAGATATCTTTCTTTACACAATAAGCATTGTACGTCAAGGTACAATGCTTGTCAATAGTATGCTGAATGTTTCTTCTACGACATCCACACTCTTTTATTGGACTACCCGAAGAAACCGGATAGCTCTTTGATGTCGTGTTTCAACTTATCTTCATCGATGGTCGTGAGTATACGGTCCTTCATCAGAAATCTTCCTGCTACCATAGTATGAGTGACATCCTGGTGTGTTGCACTGTGCACCACATCTGTAAGGGGGTTGAATCCAGGAAGCATATGTACACCGGTCTTATCCAATAGGATCAAGTCCGCCTGATAGCCCTCTCTGATCTGTCCGACACCGGCAAGTCTGAGTGCCTTGGCACCTTCACGGGTGGCCAAGTTCAGTATCTGCTTGGCCGGTAATGCCGTCGCATCGTTCAGGATGCCTTTCTGCAATAGAGAGGCTATCTTCATCTCATCAATCATGGACAAGACATTGTTGCTTGCCACACTGTCGGTACCTATACCCACCGTGATGTTATATTTCAACATATCAACCAACGGTGCTACACCGGAGGCTAGCTTCAGGTTGCTCTTAGGATTATGCGAGACACATACTCCCTTTTCAGCCATGATATGCATATCTTCTTGTGTGACATGGACACAGTGCGCCCCAAGGGTATGAGCATCAAACATGTCGAGATCGTTTAAGTAGGTGACCGGAGTCTTTCCGAACTGCTCGAGATAATCGTCCAACTCCTTCTTGGTTTCACTGATGTGAATATGTAGACCCATGTCATGCTCAAGGGCCGCTTCACGGACCAGCAGCAACGTTCTGTCATCACAGGTATAGGGTGCATGGGCGCTGACAAACACTGAAACGAGATTTTCATCCTGGTATCGGTATTTTAGCTCCACATTGTCTTTCAGATGTTTTTCTACATCCCCTTCAGGGGTGAGTACAGCACGAGACAGCACGCCTCGCATACCGGTTCTTAGCAGGCTCTCTGCCAGAAGGTCCTGTCTTACATACATATCCAGGAATGACGTAGTTCCGGATTTGATCATCTCTGCGATGGCCAACTCGTTTCCGACACTCAGAGTTTCTTCTGTATGTTTGGCTTCCGCTGGCCAAATCCAATCCTGTAGCCAAGTCTGGAGCGGTAAATCCTCAGCAAAGCCTCGTAAGAGAGTCATGGCGGAATGCGCATGACAGTTAACGAATCCCGGCATCAAGATGCGGTCCTTGGCATCGATGATTTCCTGTGGTTCGAAAGTATCAGGCACCTGTCCCACGGCCACGATCAACTCATCTTCAATGGCCACATCGCCGACAAACCACTCAGCATCCACGTTTTCATTCTGGGGTATAATCGTTGCGTTTTGTATTAGTATTTTCATGAATTACTCCATAGTATCTGTTTCTTATTTTGAAAACAGAGTGTCCGCATAATCCTTGGGACAGAAGGGACGTAAGTCCTCTTTTCCTTCACCGATCCCGATCAGCTTGACCGGAATTTCTAACCTGTCAGCGATGGGTATCACGATGCCGCCCTTGGCGCTTCCATCCAGTTTTGTGAGTACGATTCCAGTTACACCGGTAGCCTTGTTGAAAAGTTTGGCCTGTTCAATGGCGTTCTGGCCTGTGGTGGCATCCACCACTAGCAGCGTCTCATGTGGCGCCCCCGGGTACTCCCGTTCCAATACTCTTTTGATTTTCTTGATTTCTTCCATCAGGTTGACCTTAGTGTGCAACCGCCCTGCGGTATCCACGATGAGCACGTCTGCTTTCTTGGCCTTGGCTGACTGTAAAGCATCGTAAGCCACAGCTGCAGGATCCGCTCCCTCGTTCTGTTTGACTATGCTGGCACCCACATCCTCGGCCCAGCTTTCCAACTGTTCGGTGGCAGCAGCCCGGAAGGTATCCCCTGCGGCTAGAACCACCTTCTTGCCCTGCTGTCTCAGATTGTAGGTGATCTTGCCTATGGAGGTGGTTTTTCCAGTACCATTGACACCGACCACCAGAATCACCGTAAGGCCGTCCTCCTGTATATTCAGGTGCGGCTGGTCGTGACCCATGATGCTTTCAATTTGTTTCTTCAGCAAGCCGATGGCTTCACTGCTGTCATCGATCTTCTGTTCATGCGCTTCTTCTTGCAGTTTCTTCACCAGTTCCATACTGGTCACCGCACCGATATCGGCCTGGATCAGTATTTCTTCCAGCTCTTCGAAAAACTCATCATCCAGTTTTTTGTAACCCGTGACCAGTTCTTCAATTTTGCCGACAAAGCCTACCCTTGTCTTGGCCAGACCCTTCTTAAGATAATCTATAATCATTGTAGCTCCTTTGTTGAATTCTCTACTGCGGCAGCTTCTGCCAGGCGTACGGACACCATCTTGGTGATTCCTGATTTCTTATCCATGGTAACCCCGAACAGAGAATCAGAACTCTCAATGGTTCCCTGCCTGTGGGAAATAACCACGAACTGGGTATCCCCTGCAAATTCGCGCAGATAGTTTGAAAAGTTGTTTACGTTCACTTCATCCAAGGCCGCGTCAATCTCATCCAGGACGCAGAAGGGTGACGGTTTGATTTTCAGGAAAGCAAATAGCAAGGAAATGGCCGTTAGAGCCTTTTCACCACCGGACAACAGGTTCATGTTCTTCAGTCCTTTACCAGGTGGTCTGGCTTCGATGTCAACACCGGTGTTCAGAAGATCATCCGGATCCGTCAGGTACAAAGAAGCGTCACCACCGCCGAACAGACTGGTGAATGACTCCTTAAAGGATACGGAAATCTTATCAAAGCTTTCCTTGAAGCGCTCAACCATGACACCATCGATCTCGGAAATCACTTTGGATAGTTTCACAATCGAATCCCTTAAATCGCCTTCTTGTTGACTCAAGAAGTCATAGCGTTCCTTGACACGGGCATATTCATCGATGGACGCCAAATTGACTGTACCCAGGAAGGCCATTTCCCTCTTCAGAGCTTTCAGTCTCTTTTCAGCACTCTTCAGATCCTCAATTACCCGTTTTTTATTCAGAGCTTCTTCATAGGCCATTTCATGCCGTTCTTCCAGACGTCTATGTTTGTTTTCCAAGTCAGTCTCCCGCTTGGCCATTTGGACTCTCTCTGCATTCAGGTTTTTGCTCTTCTCGCTCAGAACCTTTCGTAGTTCCTTGCTGCCGGCAGCTTTCTCCCTGATGGAATCAGCCAATGTGGCTTTTTCCTTAGACTGATCCTGCATGGCAAACGTCAGGTCCTCGATGGTCTTGCCTAAATGCTCAATGTTCTCATTAAAGTTGACCAGTTTATCTTCATGTTGTTGCATGTCACCAGATAAACCATTCTTTTCGCTCAGCAGCTGCTCCAGACGGTTATTAATTTCCTCGGTCTGGCCGTAATACACCGACAACGCGTCTCTCATGCCGGATTCCTTTTCCTGCAATGAGGCCAGTTCAACGTTGGCTTCGTTTCGTTCTTCTTTGGCCGTATCCGTCTGACTGAGGCTGAGTTTGTATTCCTCCTGCATGTTATTCAGCTCATGGTCCAGCTTTTCTTTATTCTCTTCACAGATGCGGATTTTTTCTTCGAGTTCCTCTTCACTGCGCAGCAGCTCCAGCTTCTGGCTAGACAAGTCCTGTCCGTCAAGAGAATACAACTCCATGGCTTCCTCTTTGGCGACAAGGTTCTTAGCCATGAAGTCAAACTCCTGGCGTTTTTGGAATAGGGATTCCTCCCTGTCTCTGCGTCTTTCTTTCAAGTCTGCAAGTGAAGTTTCAAGTTCTGCAGTCTTCTGTGCCAATTGTTCGAATGCTTTATTGCCCTTCTGTATGTCCTGTTTGGCCTTTTCAATAGATTTGTGCAGTTCCTGAATATCGATGTTTCTGCTCAAGATGCTGGAACGCTTGCTGTCTTGCTGGCCACCGCTCATGGAGCCGCCTGGATGGATGACATCGCCGTCCAGGGTCACGATTTTCAGAGATTGTCGGGCCATGCGCGAAGCTTTGGAGGCCACATCCAGATTCTTGGCGACCAAAACGGATCCTAGCAGGTATTCGATGGCAGGGGTTATTTCAGCATCATGTTCCACCAGATCGCTGGCAGTACCCAGAATGCCATCCAAATTTAGAATGTCTTTGTTGCTGTCACGCAACGTCCGAGGCACGATTGTGTCTAGAGGCAGGAATGTAGCTCTGCCGCCTCTCGTCTTCTTTAGGTGACTGATGACCTGTTTAGCAGCCACCTGGTTTTCCACTACTAGATCCTGGATGGAATTGCCCAGTGCAGTCTCTATTGCTTTCAAATAGCTCTTATCGATCTTGATCAGGTCGGCGACAACGCCCTTGATTCGGTCGAAGCCCTGTTCTCCCGCTTGTTTTGCTTTAAGAACAGTCTTTACGCCGAAATAATATCCTTCATGTTCTTTCTGAATGTCTTCCAAGATTTTCTTCTTGGATTCAAATTCATGCAGTTCACGTTGACTCCCAGCCAGCAATACACCCATCTGTTCTGACTTCTGATGGAGGATATCAGCATCCAGCTGCTGTTTGCCCAAATCCCTGGACAATGCCTTGAACTCCTCATCAAGTTTAGCCACGACACCAGACAGCGTATCGTGATCCACTTGCATATCCACGATTTCCGCCTTGATCTTCTTGGCTACCTCTTTGTTCTTGTCCTCTCGGGTCAGGGTCGCTTCCTTGTCGTAAACGACCTTGTTGTATTCGTTTCTCAGGCTGGCCAGATATTGGATCTCATCCAACGATCTGCCACTGAGCCTGTCTATAGTAGTCTCTTTTTCACTCCTGCTGTCCGTCAGAAAAGCAACCCGGCTATTCAGCTGGTTTAACGACTGCTCCATATCCTTCAGAGTGGTCTTGATGCCATTGTGTATTTCGATCTTCTCCTGGTGGACGTTCTTTAAATTCTCAATCTTTTCTTGTTGCCAGTGCTCTTCGCTTTCCAGCTTTTCCTTGCGGTCACGAAGATTGTCCAGCATAGTCTCGCTAAGCTCTAACTGGCCGCTGAGTTGTGTAGAGGTGCTCTTAAGCTCATAGAGCTGCCCCTGCTTCTGGGACATTTCCTCGTTGATGGTATCCAACGCCAGACGTTCCTTTTCGAACGTGGCTTCTTCCTGGGCGATCTGAGCCTCCAAAGAGGATGTCTCTCCTTCAAACACTTCGATTCGTCCGGATAGAGCATCCTTGTCCTTCTGCCCGTTCTCGATATCCCTAACCAGCAGATTGATATCCAGATCATCCAGTTCATCCTTGATATCAAGATAGGTCTGAGCCTTCTCCGCTTCATCGCTCAGCGGTTCCAAGTTGACATTCAGTTCCGAGATGATATCCATGACCCTTACTAGGTTGGACTCAGTGTTGGCGATCTTTCTCAACGATTCATTCTTGCGGTTCCGGTATTTAACGATACCAGCCAATTCCTCAATCATGGCACGTCGGTCTTCCGGCTTTGCCATTATGATTTCGTTGACACGTCCCTGCCCGATCATGGCGAAGGAATCTCTTCCGATACCTGTATCATTGAAAAGAGACTGGATGTCTCTTAAGCGGCAAGGAGTCTTGTTGATATAGAATTCACTCTCTCCAGAGCGGAATGCTTTTCTGGTCACAGTCACTTCTTCATAAGGAAGCGGCAACACGCCGGCCCCATTGTTCATAGTAATGGACACGGATGCCATTCCGAGCGCTTTTCTGGTATCGCTTCCGGAAAAGATGATATCCTCTACCTTGGCGCCACGCAGAGATTTCATGCGCTGTTCTCCCATTACCCAGAGAATCGCGTCACTGATATTGCTCTTCCCGCTACCGTTCGGTCCGACAATCGTCGAGATGCCTTCTTTAAACTCCAGATCCGTCTTGTCTGCGAAGGATTTGAAACCATGCAATTCGAATTTTCTTAAGAACATATCTTTCTCCTACATCTGACTGTTAAAATACTCGATAGCCACCATTGCTGCCTGCCTCTGTGCTTCCTTCTTGCTCTTACCTCTACCTAGAGCGATGATTTCTTCTTCCCAGACCACACCACAGGTGAATTCCTTTTCATGATCCGGCCCACGCTCTTCAAGCAGCCTGTAACTAATATTTCGTTTGTATTTATCCTGAACGATTTCCTGTAATGTAGTCTTGGGATCCTTGTAGCCGACACTGATGATCTCCCTTAGTACTGGCTGCATCAGCGGGCGTAGGAATTCACTGACCTTATCAAACCCTGCGGTCATGTAGAGACCACCCAGAAAGGCTTCAAATGCATCTGCCAAGGTCGATGTGCGGTAACGTCCGCCGGATCGTTCTTCGCCTCTACCCATAAGAAGCAGGTCTGGAAAGGATAACTCTCGGGCGAGATTCGACAGTGTAGGTTCCGATACGGCAACACTACGAATGCTGGACAACTCGCCTTCCTTCTTGTCCGGATGCTGTCTATAGAGCATCTCTCCGACAATCAGGCCTAGTACGGCATCACCCAAAAACTCTAGCCGCTGGTTGTCCGGCTGGATACCACCTGTTTCCAAGGCATAAGTTGGGTGCACAAAAGCCTGCTTCATCTCTGTGCTCGCTTCTTCCATTCCCACAAGCTTCATTAGATCAGCCCATGTCTTGTCTTTCAGTTCGTCCATTTCTCCCCCATAATAACGCACCCGTAGTCGGAACTACGGGTGTGTCCTTATTCTTCGATTTTGCTTTTGACCAGCTCGATGGCTGCATCCAGACTGGTTATTTTTTCAATCTCCTCATCGGAAATCTCAATTTCAAATTCTTGCTCAATCGCCATGATGAGTTCCACTAGGTCCAAGGAATCCACATCCAATGATGTAAGATCCGTATCCAATGACATATTAGAAAAATCCACTTCCAACTGTTCAGATGCAATAGATACAATCTTTTCGTTAGTTTTCATATTTCCCTCCTACGTTAGCCTCTTAGTTTTTCTCTCATCTCTTCAATGTAACCTGCTTCTACAGCCCTTCTCGTGGCTTTTACGGCACTTACTATGGCTTTGGCATTGGATGAACCATGGCAAATCATGCTGATTCCATCCACTCCGAGCAAAGGGGCTCCACCATATTCCGCAGAATCCAATTGCTTTCTTAAATCCATCAAGCCCCCTTTGATCAGCATCGCACCGATCTTGCGATACCACTTAGAAAGAAGACTTTCCTTGATCATGGAAAAGATAGTCTTGGATAAACCTTCTGAAAGCTTAAGAACAATGTTCCCGGTGAATCCGTCACAAACCATAACGTCAGTTTCGCCCAACGGTATGTCTTTTCCTTCTATATTTCCAATAAAATTCAAGCTCTCATTATTTTTCAGACGTTCGAAAGCTTCTTTGGTGGTATCCGTGCCCTTCTTATCCTCGGTCCCGTTGTTGATCAGGCCTATACGGGGACTCGCTATACCCAGGACATTCTTGGCGTAGATGGCGCCCATTACCGCGAACTGTTCGATCTGCTCTGCATTGGCCATGGGATTCGCACCGGCATCCGTAATCAGCTTCATGCCTTTTCGTGTCGGATAATAGATGCAGATGGCTGGACGTTTCACACCCTTGATTCGTCCGATGTGAAAAATGGAAGCCGCCAACTGGGCTCCTGTGCTGCCCGCTGACACTAAGGCATCTGCCTTCTTTTCTCCTACAAGTTTGGCTGCAACCACAATGGAAGATTCCTTCTTGTGGCGCACGGCCCTGGCCGGATCTTCTTCCATGGATATGCTGTCCGGCGCATGCACGATTTCAATAAAAGGATTGGTCTCGTACTGCGAGAGCTCTTCCTTAAGCTTGGTTTTATCGCCGACCAGGTATATGTAGGTATCCCGGTCTGCCGCCTCTACAGCTCCCTTTACAATCTCGGACGGCGCATTATCTCCGCCGAATGCGTCTAACGCTATCTTCATTAAACTTCCTCCTCATGTCTAATCTGAGTTTAACTTAAGAGATAGTATCTTTCAAGAAAAAAGAACCGCGTAAGCGGTTCTTATGTTTGACATACTTAGTTTTTCTGCATCCCTGCTTCAGATACTTTTTTACCGTTGTAGTATCCACAAGATGGACATGCTCTGTGCGATCTTCTTAACTCGTGGCATTGTGGACATTCTGACAGGTTTGGCGCCGTCAGTTGAGCCCAGATTGAACGCCTCTTGTTTTTTCTTGCTTTTGAATGTCTTCTCTTTTGTACTCCCATCACCATGCCTCCTCTCTATTCCTCTGAAATGAGGTTTTTTAGTATTTCCATCCTTGGGTCGGTTGTTTCCGTTTTACAGGAACAGGAACCCTCATTCAAATCTTTTCCGCAAGTCGGGCAGATTCCTCTACAATCCTCCTTACAGATTGAATTGATATGAATATTCAGCAGGACCCCGTCATGGACGGTCTGGTCCAATACCAACTGATTTCCATTATACGTCTTAAAGAAATCAATGTCATCAATTTTTTTGTACTCAGGATAGAAGTTTTCCTCAATACGGATTCTAAGTGGTTGTTTGTAGCTAGAAAGACAACGGTCACATATCCTTTCAATAAGGATATCTGCCTCCCCTTCCAAATACAACGTACCATCCAAGTTCCGAATCTTGCCCTGAAAGTGAACAGGCTGCAGAAAATGAATCTTCTTCTCCGTGATGTCCTCAACCGGTTGTTCCAAATCAAAGGATTTCTCACTCCCAGTCTTGCTTCTGATCTTCGAAATATCCAATTCCATGCTTATCCCTGCCATTTCAGCGTTGCTTCAAACATTATAGCGGAGGTCATAGATTTTGACAAGCGTTATCCGACAATTCTCAAAGTTTCTCTGGCGATCACCAATTCTTCATTGGTAGGAATGACCATAACCTTGACTTTGGAGGCGTCAGTTGAAATTATCTTTTCTTCTCCACGGGTCTTGTTCTTCTCTTCATCCAACTCGACACCCAGGAAGTCTAGCCCCTTCATGCATTCCGAACGGGTAAACTGAGAGTTTTCACCAATACCGGCTGTGAATACGATGGCATCTACACCGTTCATAGCTGCCGCATATTTGCCGATGTAGCCTTTTATTCTGTAATGGAAGATATCCAGCGTCATCTTTGCACGCTCGTTTCCTTCTTCGGACGCGATCTCCAGGTCTCTAAAATCGCTGGAAATACCAGAGAGCCCCAATGCACCGCTTTTCTTGTTCAGCACGGAGTCTAGATCCATACAGTCAATATGTTCCTTTTTGCCCAGATAGAAAATGATGGCTGGGTCGATGTCTCCACATCTTGTACCCATTACCAATCCTGGCAGCGGAGTGAAACCCATGGACGTGTCAATGGATACACCATTTTTTACGGCGGCCAAACTTGCACCGTTCCCCAAGTGGCAAGTGATGATTTTCAGGTCTTTAATGTCTTTGCCCAGCATTTCTGCTGCCCTGGTAGATACATACTGGTGCGACATGCCGTGGAAACCATATCGTCTGATACCATACCGCTCATAGTACTCATACGGAATGGCGTACATATAAGCTTCAGGCGGCATGTTGTTGTGGAATGCGGTATCAAAGGTGCCTACATTGGGCACATCCGGAAGAACTTTCTGGATGGCTCGGATACCCTTGATCTGCGGTGGATTGTGAAGCGGTGCCAACTCACTCAGTTCAACCAAGGCATCTATGACTTCCTCAGTGATCAGTGACGAGCCACTGAATTTTTCACCGCCATGGGTTGTACGGTGGCCTACCGCTTTGATCTCATCGATGGTGGCGATGACTCCGATATCCTTATCTGTCAATGCTTCTAAAATCAATTGTATACCTATAACATGCTCATTAATAGGTTGCTCTATAACATGTTTCTCCCAGTTGGACATCTGACTCAGTTTCGAGCCCTCCATACCGATACGCTCCACCAGCCCTTTGGCTATCGCGGATTCTTTTTCCATATCAAGCAATTGATACTTGATGGAAGAGCTTCCGCAGTTTAGAACTAAAACTTTCATTCCTTCCTCCCAGTGAATATATTACTTTTCTTTTATAAAGAAATTATTCATCATATTCAGTACGGTCCTGTAGTTGATTTCTGCCGCGTTCCACTGTTTCCAGAGTCTGCTTCAGATGTCCCTGCAGGTTGGCCAGTACGCCGTCTGCGTAATCTTTGGCTCCGGAGCTGATTTTATCCGCTCTCTCACCGGCCTCCGCCAGCACTCTTTCAGCCTCTTTTTTGGCTTCTTCGACGATTTTGTTTTCGTCGATCAAGGTGCTGATGTTTTCCTCAACTTCTTCCATGATCGAGGAAGCCTCTTGTTGTGCTTCACTCAATATGTTGTCTTTATCTTGAACGATCTTTCTCGCTTGTCTCACTTCTTCAATAAGTGTCTGCCTCAGGTCTTCAACCAGCCCCTGCATCTCTAAGCTGTTTATCTTTATGGTCGATCCAGCAAAGCTGCGGTTCGCGCTATTGATAATATCCTCTATCTGTTCCAACAAAGCCAATGCATCCATGTTATTCCTCCTAAAGGGTTTTCTCTTATTCTATCCTTTTTTAGAAGGCGATTAAAAGCCCTTTGTCAAATCTTTTGCAAAATCCTTATGGCAGTGCTTCCATATCGCGTTTCTTTTTGGGTTTCAAGACCAAGTCCGACCAACTCATCAGATGAAAACAATACTTCATCCCGGTGGGTTTCCAATACGACTAGCGCGCCTTCCGTCAGCAAGTTCCTGCCAACAAGGTTCTCTATAGCCTTCCTACCTAGACCCTTCTGGTAAGGTGGGTCCAGAAACACCATATCGAACTGTTCCTTGCATTCGTCCAGGAAGGAAAACGCATCGCGCTGGTAGGTAGGCATATCGCCCAAATCACTAACTTTATGCAAATTTTCACATAGTCTGGTATATGTATGGCGGTCTCTTTCAACAAAGACCGCCTTTTTTGCTCCTCTGCTCATGGCTTCTATACCTAAGGCTCCGGTACCGGCAAATAGATCCAGCACTGTCCTTCCCCGTACATCACGCTGCAGGATGTTGAATAGGTTCTCCTTTACGCGATCCGTTGTGGGACGGGTGTTTAAGCCTTTTGGCGCCTGTAGCTTCAGTCCTTTTTTCTTTCCTGCAATGATTCTCATCGTTACCTCGTCATACTGCCCTCATTATAACCACTCACTTGGCAAATGAAAACCCTTTTTTTCACAAATGTGCGCAATCATTTAGGCAGTGTAAGTGAAAGTTATCATTTTCCCATCGTAACACGCTGATTGACGTATTGCCGATATCGATCTTGCCGAACAGTTCGTCCGGGAGATTCAGACACTTGAGCAAGATATAGCGTATCAGGTTACCATGACTTACCAAAGCAACCTTGCCTTCTTTATGACTGTCCAATACGTGGTCCAGTGCGGTCCCGATCCGTGTCATGATCTGCTCTGCTGTCTCCCCTCCGGGGATATCCGTACAAGATGGATTGTTGAACCATTGCCATCCTCCTGAAATCTTGTCGTTCATGACCTCATGGAACGTGCGCCCCTCCCACTGTCCAAAACAAATTTCCTTCAAATCTGGAAGAATACCGATCACCTGCTTCTTTTTGCTGGCAATGGCGGTAGCCGTCACATGTGCTCGTTTCAGATCGCTGGAGTATATGGCATCGAAATTCACATCCTCAAGCCGTTCGCTCAGTTGTTTCGCCTGGTTCATTCCGGTCTCGTCCAGTTGGATGTCCAACTGTCCCTGGAAACGTCTGTTGCTGTTCCATTCGGTCTGTCCGTGACGTATCAAATATATCTCTATCATCTTCTTATCCCAATTTCTTAGTACCGGAATTCCGGCCCTCTACAAGCTACCACAAAATTCGTCTTAGAAATAGCCTAAAACTTAAAAAAAACGGCTCTCCAGGGGAAAGCCGCATGTTTCTATCCTAATAGCTTATGAATACGTTTGTACAACAGGAATGTGATAATGGATGTCAGGACTCCCTTAATCAGATTGAAGGGAATGATGACACTGGTAAGAAGTCCGTTGATGGCTTCTGCCGGGATGCCCCACAGTGGCAGGAATACAAATTTGTTACCGATGGTCATGAAGATCGTCATGCATATCGTACCAACCAACAATGAGATCAGAGCACCCTTCTTGGTCTTCATGTACTTGTAAATAAAACCGGCGCTAAGAGTAAAAGTGCCACCCGCTACGAAAGCGGCTGATACACCCACGATACCAGAGGTCGATTTACCAGAGATGAAAAATAGAAACGACTTGATCAGCTCCGCGATCAATCCTGCCATCGGTCCGAAAGCGAAAGAAGCAATCAGCGTCGGCACCTGGCTGGGATCGTACTTCAGATAAGGCGCTGCGGCCAACAAGGGGAATTCGATCAGGTACATCAATAAGAATGAGATGACCGACAACAAGGTGATTTGGATCATTTTGCGAGTTTTACTAGTGGTGTTCATGGTTCCTCCTTTATTTGGATGAGAAAAAAAGAACCCCTGCATAGGCAGGGGATTATTTCATTTTCTTCTATCATCCAGACTGTAACTGTCGGCTTCGGAATTGCACCTATCCCCGAAGTATTTGATTTTCTCTAGTATATCACACTATATAGATTTATCAATATTTATGCGTCTTCCGCAGCTGACCGGATATCAAGGATGGCTTTCTCGACATCATCCTGTTTGAATACAGCTGAACCGGCGACCAGGTAGGTCGCTCCCGCGGCTGCCACCAAGGCGGCTGTCTCCTGGTTCACACCACCATCTACCTGGATAAACGCTTTCGACCCCTTCTTCTCGATCAGATCCTTCACCCTGGCAATCTTATCCACTGCGCCTGGGATGAATTTCTGTCCCCCGAATCCTGGGTTAACGCTCATGATGAGCACCAGATCCAGATCCTCTATAATATCCTCAAGCACTGAAACAGGTGTAGCTGGATTCAGTGCCACGCCGGCATGAAGGCCCATCTCTTTGATGCATTGTACCGTGCGGTGCAGATGCACGCAGGCTTCCTGATGCACCGTGATCAGGTCCGCTCCTGCATCTTTGAAGACCTGAAGGTAGTCATCTGGGTTTTCAATCATCAGATGTACATCAAAATACATCTTGGAATCCACACGTAGCTGTTTCACAATGTCCGGACCGTAGCTTATGTTGGGCACAAAATGCCCATCCATGATGTCCAGGTGCAGGTAATCAGCACCGCCTTTTTCTACACGTTGTATCTCTTCACCCAGCCGGCGGAAATCCGCTGCCAAAAGGGATGGTCCGATTTTAATCATTGTATCGTTTCTCCTTATTCTTGATTTCTTCCAAAAATTGAATGTAGTTATCATAACGTCTCTGGCTGATCACCTTGCTGTTCACATGTTCCTTGACGGCACAATTCGGTTCCTTGTAGTGCAAACAAGTAGCGAAACGGCAGCTTGGTATATATGGCGCGAATTCAGGAAAACAGTGCGGTAGCTGGCTTTCTTCCATCTCCGGCACATAGAGCCGGTTGAATCCTGGCGTATCCACCAGGTATCCCCCCAAGTAATCGTGGAGCTCGATATGTCTGGTCGTGTGCTTGCCCCTTTTGCTCTTGTCACCCAAAGTGCCAGTCTTTAGATCCTTTTCAGGCAGCAGCAGATTCATCAGGCTGGTCTTTCCTGCTCCGGACTGACCGGCAAAGACTGTCGTTTCACCCACCAGTTCCTGTTTAAGTTTTTCCATGCCCTCCATGCTCTTGGTACTGGTTGCGATGAAGGTGTAGCCAGTCTCAAGGTAGTCCTGCTTGATTTCCTCCGCCCTGGCCCTGTTGGCCATATCCAGTTTGCTCAGGACAATCACCGGTCGTATGCCGGCATGTTCCGCCAGCACCAGTAACCTGTCTAGCAATGTCAGTTCCGCCTCGGGATAACCCAAGGACATAACAATAACCAACAGACTGACATTGGCCACTGGAGGCCGAAGCAGCAGTGTTTTTCTTGGGTCCGCCTTTTCGATGGCACCCTGTTTTTCATTCTCAATGCTGACCCAGACCACGTCGCCCGGGAAAAAGCTTTTTTCCTTTTTCTTGGTACGGCCCCGAAGTGAACATTCCAACACACGGTCTTCCAGCTTTACGTAATAAAATCCGCTATATCCTCGTAATATGACACCTTGCTGCAAGCTATCTTCCTCCTACGGTAGATTTACCGTCATAATCAGAACATTGTCCTGATATACATTCGCGTTTCCTTCTCCCCAATGATTTATGCTGATTCTGAGAGGTTCTCCTCCCATATGGGTCGCCCGGTACTCCTCATGGGTGCCACTGATGTCGCTAACAACAACATGGACCAGGCTCTCCTTCATACCAGGAAGCTTAAAGGATATTTCCTTCTCTTGCACTTGAATGCCCGGGCCTCGTGAGATGACCAGGTCCACAACGCTACCTGCCTCAACTTCAGTATCCGCCGACACGCTCTGCTGCATTACGATACCTAGGAAATAAAGCGGAGAGTTTTGGTAGCTGATCTCGCCCAGTTTGAGTCCGTGCAACTGGAAATAGGCTTCCGCTTCAGCAAAAGTCTTGCCCTTCAGGTCTTGAATTTTGACTAGCCCCGGCTGCAGGCCCATGCTGACCGTCAACACGACTTCAGAATCCTCGTAAAGGCTTACACCCGCTAACGGTTCCTGGCTTATGACCGATCCCGGAATCGTGTTTTCATCCGTGGAGTAATCATGCACAACGACAGGTTTCAGGCGAGCGTTTTCGATGGCGATCATTGCCCTTCGCTCCTCTAACCCTATCACATGCGGCACATCAAATCGAGCTGGTTCCTCGCTGATAGTCAAGAGAATGGTTCTTGATGTTCTGACTTCCTGCTGTGCTCGCGGATCCTGGTTCATCACGATATCCACATCGAAATCCGTGGTCACCACAGTACGGTCTACCTCGTAACTGAAACCGGCTTCCGCAAGCAGGCTTTCAGCTTCCGATATAGGAATACCTACGACATCGGGTACTGCAACTGGAGAGTACTTGTCAACTAGTATGTAGGATATGGGAAGCAGAACCGCAATGATTACCGCGATCGAAACCAAAGTCATCTTTCTACTGCGAAGACTCCGTTTTCCCCTGGTCTTAGCCTTACCGCTTTCAATTAGCATCTTTGCCTTAGATAGTGCCCTAGCCATTTCCATGGCTGATGGATAACGTTCCTTAGGGTTCTTCCGCATGGCGGTTTCCACAATTTCTTCCAAACACTCCGGAATCTTCTTGTTCAACTCGCTCATAGGCTTTGCTTCTTTTTCCACATGAGACAGGGCGATGCTGACCGGATTGTCTCCGGTAAAAGGCACCTTGCCAGTAAGCATCTCATAGAGCATGGCGCCTGTGGAATAGATGTCTGTGGCGGAGGATGTCCTTTCCCCTTTGGCTTGTTCCGGGGAAATGTAATACACAGATCCCACCATCTGACCTGAATAGGTCACTGTAGACGCCCCGGCATTGCGTGCTATGCCAAAATCCGTCACTTTAACTTTATGGTCCTTGTCCAGCATGATGTTGTGTGGCTTGATATCCCTGTGTATAATGCCCTTCTTGTGTGAATGTTCAAGGGCCCGGAGAATGCCGCGTACAAGGTTTATGGCCTCTACGGGATCCATGGGGGCGCCTTCCTGGATAATCTCCTTAAGAGTCTTCCCTTCCAGATACTCCATCACGATAAAATAGTGCTGGTCTTCTTTTCCAATATCGAAAATCTTTACGATATTTGGATGAGAAAGGGCCGCGATGGATCTCGCTTCATTCTGGAAGAAGCGAATATTCTGCTCGTCATCGCAGTACTGATCCCGCAATATTTTGACCGCCACCGACCGGTCCAGAAGGATATCCACTGCCTGATAGACTATGGACATTCCTCCAGCGCCGATACGCCGTTTGACCTCATATCGTTTCGAAAATACTTTTCCGATCAAATTCATCTTGTCACCTATTTCAATCCGACCATAAGCAATGTATAGTTATCCTTCGCGCCGCCATCACAAATCATCCTGTCGATAATCGTTTCAACTTCTGATAGCGGTTTCTCGGAAAGTAGCTCGGCCAGATATTCTTCCTCCACATATTCATAGACACCGTCGGTCATGAGGATGATGATATTCCCGGACTTTACTTCTGTTTGCCCCGTATCCACATCCAGTTCTTCTTGTGTGCCCAAGGCCTTCACCAGGACATTCTTTTTCGGATGAGTCTTGGCCTGTTCGCTGGAGATGGTTCCTGTATCCACCAGTTCCTCCACCATAGTATGATCCTTTGTCAGACGGGTCACTTCCCCATCTCTGAACAGATATATCCGACTGTCTCCCACATGCCCTAAATAGGCCTGATTCCCGACAAAATGGACCACGGACAGAGTCGTACCCATGCCTTGGTGGTCCGAATGATTCATCGCATATGTATAAACAGACTGATTGGCAGCCTGCATTGAACGCTCTATGTCTGACATGATGCCCGTTCCTTCGGTACTGACAGCAGAAGTGAGTTCGCTCATCACGGTCTTGACCGCCATATCCGAGGCCACTTCCCCCCGAAGATGTCCGCCCATCCCGTCAGCGATCACAAAAATCCCCTTGTCACTGTCATAAGCATAACTGTCTTCGTTGTGCTGCCGGACAGAGCCTACCTTACTGAATACCTGGATGTTCATTCATACACCTCCGTTGCCTTTCAATTGTCCGCAGGCCGCATCGATCCCCAAACCCATCTCTTCTCTGATGGTCGCTTCCAAATGCAGATCGTTCAGTCGCTTGACAAACCGATGTGCGAAGCGAGACCGCTTGAAATCTGCATGGCTGACCACATTCAATGGGATAACATTGATATTGCAATGCACATCCTTGAGCAATCTCTTCAGGTCCAATGCGTCCTGTTCACTGTCATTTTCACCCTCGATCAGGGTGTATTCAAAGGTAATCTTCCTTTTTGTCGCTTCGTAATATTTCTGGCAGGCAGCAAGGAGCTGTTCCAGCGGATACTTCCTGTTCACCGGTACCAGCTTGGCCCTTTTCTCGTCTGTAGCTGCATGTAACGAAACAGCCAATGTCACCTGCATTCCTTCTGCGGCCAGGTCCAGGATCCTGGGAACCAGGCCGCAGGTGGATACAGTAATCCGCCGCATACCGATATTAAGGCCCTGTTCGTGGTTGATAAGCCTAATCGACTGTATGACCTGATCATAGTTCTGCAAGGGTTCACCCATGCCCATATATACGACATTGGTCACTTGTTCATCTGGTTCGGTCTCCCTGATTATCCTGTTCATGAGAGCAATCTGTCCCACGATTTCCGCTACACTAAGATCACGCTTGAAACCGGCGTTTCCGGTAGCGCAGAATGGGCATCCCATGGCACAACCGGCCTGGGAGCTGACACAAACCGTATTGCGGTTTCTTGACGAGCTGCGCCGGTAGCGCATCAGCACCGTCTCAATCTGTTCCCCATCTTCCAGCTCAAGCAGACACTTGACGGTCATCCCGTCCTCCGAAGTGCTTTGGCTCAATATTTTGGGTAGGGAACATCCATACCCGGCGTCTTTCAACTTCTGAACCATCGTATGAGGGATGTTCTTCATCTCCTCCCAGCCCAACGCCTGGTTCTTCTGTAACCAGTTGTATAGCTGTTTCGCCCGGAAAGACGGCAGGTTCTCTTCTTTCATCAATTTGTTCAACTGTTCAATACTATATCCGTATAGGTTATTATCCATATGTTACCCCAGAATGATCTTTTCTTCAGGGAAGCCAATTTCTGTCTTCTTGCGGTCTCTGGCTATGGCGAAGGCTACCGTCGCCGGGCCCAACCTTCCGATGAACATGGTCACGATGATAATGGCCCGTCCTACGTTGGATAGCTCAGTGGTGATCCCCATAGACAACCCTACGGTGCCGAACGCAGATACCACCTCGAAAAAGATTTCCAGAAACTCCGCCTGCTCGCTGATGCAAAGTAAAAAGGTGTTCAACATGATCACACCCAGGGATATGACAAGAATCAGATAAACCTTGTTGATCTGGGCTTCAGGAATTTTGCGGTTATACAGCACCACATCTTTTCTCTGGCTGAGTATGGTGACAGTTCCAGCGATCATGGTTGCGAAAGTAGTCGTTTTTATACCGCCGCCAGTCGATCCCGGCGAAGCGCCAATAAACATCAGCATGATGATCACGAACTGGGAAGCCATAGTCATAGACGATATAGTTATGCTATTGAATCCGGCCGTTCTTGGCGTCACCGCCTGGAAGAAGGCATTCATTATACCTGGAAGAAGTCCCATGTTGCCCAAGGTCTGTCCATTGTTGATTTCCAACAGATAAATAAGGATGGTACCTCCTAGGATTAGGATGCCTGTCGTATACAAGACCAACTTGCTATGTAATACAAGATTACGGAAACGACGCTTCTTAACTACATCGATCATGACCATGAAGCCAATACCACCAACGATAAACAAGGCCGCCAAGGTAAGGACAATGACCGGGTCACCGGCATAAGCGGTGATGCTGCTAAACGGTCCGGTTACGGAACCCAAGATGTCGAAGCCGGCATTATTGAACGCGGATACTGCCTGGAAAAAGGAAACCCATAGTCCCTGCTTCCAGCCCAACAAGGGAACGAACCTGGTTGACAGGACCAATGTAGCCGCGAATTCAATGGCTAATGTGATCATCAATACTCTGGTTGCCAACTTGACCACACCTTGTAAGGTAAACTCGCTCAAAGCTTCCTGCAGCAGGAGTCTGGACCGCAATCCGATCTTGCGTCCCAGCAGGATGGCGAATAAAACACCGAAGGTCATGAAACCCAGACCACCGATATGGATCATCAAAAGGATCAGAGCCTGTCCGAAGGCGCTCCAATGGGTTCCTGTATCATAGACCACCAATCCGGTCACACAGACCGCCGAGGTCGATGTGAACAAGGTATCCAGATAGGACGTTGATTCTCCGGATACAGTCGCTGCAGGCAAAGACAATAGTATAGAGCCCAGCAATATCAGGATTAGAAAGCCGAAAACAAGTGCCAGTTCCGGCTTCAATTTCTTGTTTCTTGAAAACCATTGTGCCATGAAAATTTTGCTCCTTTTCTCAATTGACTAAATTATAACGTAATTGGCCCCTTCTTTCTATAATACTCTTTTGATATAATGTGAAAGACGAAACCAAGGAGGCATCTATGGAACTATTAAAAGTTATTTTTCTGGGGATCATTCAGGGACTGACCGAATTCCTGCCAGTATCCAGTTCAGGCCATCTCATTTTTTTCCAACAATGGTTCGGAATGAATGAATCAGCTCTGTCACTGGACGTGGTATTGCATTTCGGCACTCTGTTCTCGGTCCTATTCTATTACCAAAAAAGGATACGGGTTATGCTGAAGAAGCCCTTTTCCCGCTATAACATCCTGATCGTGCTGACGGCTGTGCCTGCCGGCATCGTGGGTGTTCTGTTTTCCGATTTCTTCACCGGCGTATATGAAAGTGCGAACCTGTTGGGTCCTGCTTTTCTCTTTACAGCAGTGCTACTCTATCTCAGCAGCCTTGTTGAGCCCAAGGGTACAATCGTTCATGTGCGAAAATCGCGCGAGAGTATTGGCATACTCGATGTGCTGGCCATTGGGCTGATTCAGTGCCTGGCCATCTTTCCGGGAGTTTCCCGTTCGGGTTCTACCATCTCGGCCGGTCTGTTCCGCCATGTGGATAAGGAAGTCGCCGCCGAGGTATCCTTCCTCAATTCGGTCATCCTGATCCTGGGCGCCAACGTTCTGGAAGTGCCGGATCTTGTTTCGGGAACGCTGAACGTCCCTGTTCTGCATCTCGTTGTGGGATTTCTGGCCGCAGCCCTAAGTGGTTACCTGGCCATCTCCTTCATGATCAAGCTCCTGAAGGAGCGTTCACTAAGGCCCTTTGCTTATTATGTAGCCCTGATGGGTATATTCGTTTTACTCGATGGAGCTGTTTTCCATCTGATTTTCTAATCACCAGGTCGACATTCTTCATGTGTTATTAATAAAGGAAAAAATCCGAAGTAATTCGGATTTTTTTATGCTTCTTTTTTGAATAGTGTCAGATAAAACCCTTCCATATCGTGCTTGAATGGTGTTATCTCCAGTTCTCCCCTATCCAACGCTTCCTTCTCGCTTGCAAATATTTCGGCGATCTGCGGTAAGGACTCTGCTTTGAATTCCTTGAAATTCTCTAGGAACCAGTCTCTCTGCGCTTGGTTTTCCTCCTGTGTTAAGGTGCAAGTGGCATACATCAGTACACCGCCAGGTTTTACAGCCCGAACAGCGTTTCTAAGTATTTCCCGTTGCAGTTCAACCAGGTTTTGTATATCGCTGGCCTTCTTTCTCCATCTGGAGTCGGGCCTCTTTCCGAGGACACCCAAACCGCTGCACGGTGCATCTACCAGAACCTTGTCGAATTTGTTCTCCAGTTCAGGATTCCACTCTCGCCAATCCTGGCATTCTGCTTTTGCGCTTTTAATGCCCAAGAACTGGAACCCCTTCTGAATCAATTCGATCTTGTGGGGATGGACATCCGTCGCAAGGATTTCACCTGCATCCTCCATCTGCTGTGCCAGGACAAAACTTTTGCCTCCTGGAGCTGCACAGGCATCCAGAACCGTCTCACCCGATTTAGCTGCGAGCATCAGAGCAGCCGCCACACTGGATGGGGACTGGATCATGTAAAGACCCTTCCTATATGACTCGCTGGATAAAATTCTACCTTGTCCCTTCACGGTAATCGTATCCTGAACAAGATAGGGTTCCGCTTCTATACCCTCGTCTTGTAGAAGTGCGATCAGCTCCTCCGTTGTGGTCTTCAGGGTATTGACCCGTGCTATGTTCTTCGACGGCTTGTTGTTGAAATTTAGCAGCGCAGCCGCATCCTCGGCGCCATATTTCTTTACATAGCGTTCCACAATCCATGATGGATGGGAATAGTCCAGGGCCATCCTCTTGACAGGGTCCGTAACTGAAGCCAGGAAATCCTTTTCCTTGCTTCGTTCCACGTTTCTTAGAACGGCATTCACAAAGCCTTTCTGACCTTCCAGGTGGAACATGGATACCAACTTTACAGACTCGTTAACTGCAGCCGAAGGCGGTACACGCATATATCGCAGCTGATAGACACCCATTCTTAGGATGCAGCGAATTTCATCTCTCTGGTTTCTTTTCTGTACGAAGCTGTTGATGATGAAGTCCAGGGTGTTTCTTCTGCGGATGGTCCCATAGACCAGTTCCGTGACGAAAGCCTTATCCAACGGACTTATGTCACTCTTCAGCAAGGCTTCTTTCAGCGCGATATGGCTGTATGCGCCCTGCTCCACCCGTATTAATACATCAATAGCGATTTTTCTTGGATTCATATTAGTCATCTCTTGTTAGCGCCAGAAGACGAAGCAACTGGGCTATGGCAACGATCAGTGAAGCAATATAGGTAAGGGCCGCAGCATCAAGCACACGTTTGGCACCAAATAGTTCTGTTTCATCCAGGTAACCGCCGTCACGCAACATGATCAGCGCTTTTCTGGAAGCGTCTTTCTCGACCGGTACGGTAATCAGTTGAAAAAAGACTACCAAGCCGAACAGGAATACGCCGATTTTGGCCAGTCCCACGAAACCGATGAAGTAACCGACCAGTACCAAGGGTATGGCCATGCTGCTCCCAATCTGGACGACCGGCGCGAATCGGTTACGGAACGTCAGCAGCCAGTCTTTCTGGTTATGCTGTACCGCGTGTCCGATTTCATGCGCGGCAACACCGATGGCCGCGATAGATTGTCCCTGAGACACCCCCTGGGATAGCCTGAGTGTTCTGTTTCTCGGATCATAATGGTCCGTCAGCTTGCCTCTGGTGCTTTCAATGGTCACATCGGTTATACCATTATCCTGTAGCAGTTGGCGGGCAATCATTTCCCCGTTGAGCCCTCTCTTGGCAGGCACTTGGGAATATTGGGCGTAGGTACGCCGGATCTTTTGTTGTGCATAACCTGCAAAAATCATCACAGGTAACATAAGAAAGAAGCTTAATTGCCAGAAACTCATAACTTCTCCTCGCTTTCGAACCGTCCATTCAATTCCAGCTTGGCTCCGTTCAGATAGGCTTTGGCTTCCATTTCTTTTTTACCAGGAGCCTTGATCCGGAGGATCTCCATCCAACCATCCCGGCAGCGGACAAAAAGTCCGTGCTTGGGTGACACGCCAGCGATGATGCCATTTCCTTGGACGCTAACATCGACTTTACCGACTGGTTCCTCAGCATGGAGTCTAGCCTCGCAAATGATATAGTCCTCATCCTGGTATCTGGTGATGGCCCTTGGTGTGGGATACAGACCGCGGATCTTGTCCGCGATGCTTCGTCCACTTTGGGTCCAATCCAGATATCTGTCTGGTTTGAATATCATCGGCGCATAAGTTGACTCACTTTCGATCTGTGGAGTACGTGGAGCAATGTCTGCTACCAGGTCCCGTAGGGTCCTCACCAGCAGTTCCGCTCCCATCTGTTGCAGACGTTCATACAGTGCACCTGTGGTCTCATCTTGTTCAATCTCAGTCCTGTCACAATAGATGACATCGCCGGCATCCAGCTGTCTGGCCATATGCATGGTACAGACGCCTGTCTCTGGCTCCCCATTAATAACTGCCCAATGGATGGGTGCCGCACCCCGGTATTTGGGTAGCAGACTGCCGTGCACATTGATGCAGGCTATGTTCGGAAGATCCAGCACCTTCTGGTTTAGGATCTGACCATAAGCCACTACCACCAGAAAATCAGGATTCAACGATTTTATGTGCTCAATGGCTTCATCGTCTTTGACACTGTCCGGCTGATATAGAGGTAATCCCAGATCCATCGCAGACTGTTTGAAGGCTGTGTAACGTAACTTATGTCCCCTTCCCACCGCTTTGTCAGGTTGAGTCACTACCAAAGACACATCCATGTCCTTAGCATCAGCCAAAGCTTGTAGACAGGGGATGGCAAAGGGTGCCGTTCCCATGAATACGATTTTCATCTTTTATCTAACCTTCAATCTTATCTATAAACAGAATCCCGTTCAGGTGGTCAATCTCATGCAAAAGGGCTCTGGCCATAAGGTTCTCCCCTTCAACGACCACCTCTTTACCGCTTCTGTCCTGGGCCTTCACCTTAGCGTATTGGGCTCGTCGCACGTCTGCATATTCTCCAGGTACGCTCAAGCAACCTTCCTGTCCAAACTGCTCCCCTTTGGTTTCTACAAGTTCAGGATTGACAAGTTCGATCAGTCCATCGCCGACATCGATTACAACGACGCGTTTGGGGATCCCGATCTGCGGCGCGGCCAAGCCAACACCTTCGTATTCCACCATAGTCTCCGCCATATTATCAATCAGCCGGGACAGGTTATCATTGAAATTCTTCACTGTAATGGCTTTCTCCCGCAAAATGGGGTCGCCAATCGTCACTACTTTTAACACTGACACGTTCTCCTCCTCATTTACAGCATGGAGCCCGGATTCACTTCTATTGTGAAGTAAACATTGCTCGCATTCTCGTTTTTATAAAACTCTCTAAGTGCATATTGTACGCTATTTTTCATTTTTTCCAAGTCATCACCCATAATTATGATGTGCCAACGATACAAACCCTTGATTCTGCTATAGCTGGCCGGTACCGGCCCCAGTATCTTGAAGGGCTCTTTTGGTAGATAATCGGAGAATATCACTGAACGCTTGGCAAGAATTTCTTCCTGATCGGCACAGATCAAAACCCGGATCGTCTGGGAATATGGTGGGTAATGCATGCGTTGCCGCTCCAGCATCTCCAGTTCGACAAAAGACATATAATTTTCTTCACCAGCATGTAGGACCGCCATATTATCCGGTTGGTAGGTCTGTATCAGGCAGAGTCCCTGCCCGTCTTCCCGGCCTGACCTTCCGGCCACTTGGACCAGCTGCTGACAGGCTTTCTCTCTCGCTCTGAAATCTGGAACGTTCAAAGCCAAGTCGGCTGCCAATACTGCCACAAGTCCTACTTGGGGGAAATCGATCCCTTTGGTAATGATTTGGGTACCGATCAGGATATCCGTCCGGCCCTGTTTCAAATCCTCAATAAGGCGTTCTCTAGCACCGGTTCGGTTGTCGATATCACCGTCGATCCTGGCCACCTTGGCTTGGGGAAAAGCCTTCTTTACTTCCTGCTCCACTTTCTGGGTTCCTACCCCGAAGCTGCGTATCCGCTTCGACTTGCAGCGAGGACAGGATGCTATGGCTCTCTTTTCAAAGCCGCAGTAGTGGCATTTCAGGGTATCCCCTTCTTTATGGTAAGTAAGGGGAATGTCGCAATTCTCGCACATCACCGTATGTCCGCAATCCCGGCATACGAAACTGCCCGAATAACCTCGTCGGTTCAAGAAGAGCAATACTCCCTTTTTCTGCTCTAGTGAATTCTCAATTTCCTCTTGAAGCTGTCTGCTGAAGATGCTATAGTTCCCGGCCTTCAACTCTTCCCTCATGTCTACCGTGGCGATACGAGGCAGATCTGCACCCCTATGGCGCTTTAGAAGCGAATACAGCCGCACCTCGCCGGTTTTCACCCTATATAGGATGTCCACAGACGGTGTCGCCGATCCCATGATCACGGGGACGTCATGTTGGGCCGCCCGGTAACGCGCAATCGTCCTGCCATCGTAGCAGGGCGTTGATGTCTGTAAATAGCTGGCATCGTGTTCTTCGTCTATGATGACCAGGCCTAAATTTTTAAGGCCTACCAGAGATGCGGATCTCGGTCCGATCAGGATATCCGCCTTCTGTTGCATCAGATCGTCCCATATACGCTTTTTCTGCACTAAGCTCAATTGGCTGTGCCAGGGTCTGACCCTGTTGCCGAAAGCCCGATTGAATCTGCCTACCATCTCCTGCGTAAGTGCAATCTCCGGAAATAGGACCAGTGCCTGTTTTCCTTCATCGAGGCAGCGCTTGATCAGGTGGAAATAGAGTTCTGTTTTGCCGCTTCCAGTCACGCCGTGAATCAGAAACTCCCGTTTGCCCAAGCTCAGATCCTTCGTGATTGATGTCAGTATATTCTCCTGTTCCCGGTTCAGTACATTCAGTTTTATGTCGTCTCGTTGGATCTCCGGCACCCTAGCCTCCACCCATCCCTCCCGGAGCAGTCTTCTAAAAATCTCCTGGGAGATTTCAAGATTTCTGTAATAGAGTCCGGGTGATTCCGATAAGCGGATAAGTGCATCCTTCGATTTGGAAGCCCTCAAGCTTTCAATGGCTTCCAGACCTTTATCGCTCAGATAAAGCGGTAAGGTCTTCTTGTCTTTTTTGGCTATACCCACAGAAGGGAATATAGTAGAAAAAGCCTTGGCAAGCGAGATAAAACTCTCATCCGCCAACCAAAAAGCCAGATCGATCAGGTCTTCTGAAAGCACCAGGTCATCCCTGACGACACCCCGTATATCCAGGATTCGTCCTTCATATTCCGTCTCTTCTGACAAGGATATTACGTATCCTTCCAGGATACGGCCTGAAAAAAATATTTCTACCTTGATCCCCCTGCGTACGATACCTTGGAATTTCTCAGGAATCCTATAGGTGAACAAGCGATCCAATTTTCTATTGTTAACGTCCGTCAAAATCTGTGCGTACATCGATTCCTCTCATCCCTGCTGTCTAGTCTCTAGCCATTATAACACAATCAGGGACTGTCTTTCCCACTTAGATGGGTTTTAAGAATTATGAAACC
>DAOUPV010000109.1 GCA_030625965.1 Clostridia bacterium | reverse complement strand
TATGGAATAGTAAGTAATAAGATAATTAAGTAATCTACCTATCTACTCCTTTTTCTATCAAATCCACCAACCCTTTGGTGGATTTACTCCTTTCTAGGGGTAAAAACCAGGCTGAGCCTGGCTTTTTTTGTTCTTACTCTTCAATTCGGAACAATTCTTCTACCGTGCATCCCAGCAATCCAGCCAAATCCAACGCCAGATCCACCTTGGGGTAGCGCATCCGGTTTTCAATCCTCAGATATACTGTGCGGCCAACCCCCAAACGGTCTGCCACCTGCTGCTGGCTCAATCCTTGTTCCTTTCTCCTGATTCTGATCTCATTCATACTATATTCGCCCTCCGTATTTTGTGTCTATTATACACACTTTCGCCCCTATATCCAGCCCCGCGTCAATTATTTACACATTTGCAACGGTCATATTGCTCCTGATTGTGCAACGGGATATCCTTCTGTCAAAGGGGGTGTGTATCATTAGCACAAACGAGAAAATCCAAGCGTTGCGCAGGCAGCACAAACTCACCCAGCAGGAATTGGCTGATCGATTACATACCTCGCGCAGCACGGTAGCCAACTGGGAGACCGGAAGGACCTTGCCTAACTTGGTTGCGCTGGATAAGCTATCCATGTTCTTCGAGAAATCAGCAGGATATTTTCTGGATAAAGATGACAAGCAAAAGAACCGACTCAATTGGACTGCACCGGACGATGCCCTGATCGCACTGCATATCCTTGCAGGAGACAGGTTGGTTTTCCGACGCTTCACCTTCCCCCGGGAAGGATCAATAATGTTGCTCCAGGATAAAAGCCATCCAGATCGTCTTTTCGCCGCTTTGGTGGAACGCTATGAAGACAAGTACTTCTACCGTTTGACCATGGAAGAGAGAATTCCACTTGAAGGTGTTGAACCGATCGGATACTGCATAGAATCGCTCCGCGAACATCGAGAATAGGTAGAATACCTGATTCCATAAAAACGTAGTGGCGACAACACCATATACGCAAAGATAAGAAGGCTCCCGTCGGGAGCCTTCTTATCTTATCTATCTTAGTAGACGCATACTGTTCAATACGGCAAGCAGCGTCACACCTACATCGGCGAATACCGCCATCCACAGATCGGCCAGTCCGAACACACCCAGAATCATGACCAGGACCTTGAGGCCAATAGCCATCACGATGTTCTGTCGGATGACCCGCATGACACGTTTTGCCAGCATTACTGCTTTGGGCAGGTCGTCCAAGCGGTCACGCATCACGACCAGTTGTGCTGCTTCGATGGCTAAGTCGCTCCCTTTGATACCCATGGCCACACCCACATCGGCAGTTACCAATGCCGGCGCATCGTTGATGCCATCCCCCACAAAAGCCAGCTTGCCATCCTCAGCTGCATGCCGTTCCAGCCAAGCCAGTTTATCTCCTGGTTTCATATTGGCTTCATAGCCGTCCAGTCCTAGTTCACCAGCGACCGCTCTGGCATGCGCCTCGTTGTCTCCGGTCAGCATGACCAAGGAGTGCACCCCTGCTTTTCGAAGTTTCGATAGGCTTTCTACGGCATTTGCTTTCACGGCATCTTCCATGAGGATCCGTCCCAGATACTTACCTCCCCGGGCCGCATAGACATAGGTTCCGTCCTGATCCAGTTGGGGCATCTGTACCTGGTGCTCCTGCAACCAGTCCCGGTTGCCCGCCAGCACCTGTTCCTCCGCTAGCTGGCCTTCCAATCCTTTGCCGGGCACTTCGCGGATATCCGCAATTTCCAGGTAGCGCTGCTCATCTTGTTTCGCTAGCATAATGGAACGGGCCAGCGGATGGTTGCTGTGACGCTCTATGGAACGGATCAGATGAAGCAGTGACTCCTTATCCCCATCTGCCGCCTCTACATCCTTCAAGAGGAATGCTCCCTCAGTCAGGGTGTTGGTCTTGTCGAACCCGATTCGTTTGACCTGGCTCAGCTGCTCGATGGCATTGGGATTCTTGATAAGCAGGTGATTCTTGGAAAACCCACCCATGCCGGCGAAAAATCCTAAGGGAACCGAGACAACCAAGGCGCATGGACAGGATACAATCAGGAAGATCAATGCCCTATAGAGATACGTTGAGAAGTCCCCTCCGAACAACGTAGGCAGTGCTACCGTCAGTAGAGCCAACAGCACAACCACCTTGGTATAGGACCGGGCAAAACGCGAGATGAATCGCTCGGTAGGCGGCTTCTTGCCCTTGGCCTCCCGCATGAGACGCATGATTCGGGCCATACCCGAATCATGGAATACCTTAGCGACACGCAGCTTGATAGCCCCGTCCAGATTGATTGAGCCGGCAATCACTTCATCACCCTCTTGAAGTGGTTGGGGCAGACTCTCGCCAGTGATGGCCGCATTGTTCACGCTGGACACTCCCTGAATCAGGATTCCGTCCAAAGGAACTTCTTCTCCGGGACGTACCAGGATTTGCTCACCGACTGCCACTACTTCGGGGCTTACCTCAATAAGCTTGTGGTCGTGAAGCACTCGAGCCAACGGCATACGCTGGTTCATAAGGGCTTCGATCGATTCCTTGGAACGTTCCACTGCCTTGTCCTGCAAGTACTCACCGATCTGGTAGAAGACCATGACCGCTACTGCTTCCTGATATTCCTGGAGGGCGAAGGCGCCGAGAGTAGCCAGACTCATCAGGAAGTATTCATGGAAAATGTCTTTTTTGCGTAACCGTTCCCAAGCCCGCCAGACAATATCGCCTCCAGCCAGAATATAGGATAGGACGAAGACGGTGAGCGCTACTCCACCGGAAAGCACAGTACTCCCCATCACCAGCAGCACCAGGGACGATATCACCCTGGGCAGAAGATAATTCAGCCGTTTCCAGACTGCTTCTACTTCCTCACGGCCCGCTTCCTTTTCTAGCGACACCAGAGCAAAACCTGATTCATAGCGTCTACCGACCGTCTCGATGGTTTCCCGCATTGCAGACGGATCTCCTTCGAACTCGATATCTATACTGGACTGCATCACATCCACCTGGGCGGAATGCACCTGGTCCATCTGGGATAGCTCCCATTCCATGTCCAACGCACAACTGGCGCAGGACATATTCTTGAAATGCACTTTCATCGCTCTTCTCCTATATGTTCCATTCCGATGGCATACAGAGCCTTTACATGCTCATCATCCAAACGGTAATACACACTGCGTCCTTCCTTGCGGTAACGCACTAAATGGTGGGCTTTGAGGACACGTAATTGCTGGGACACCGCCGACTGCTTCATACCCAACAGTTCAGTCAGTTCACAGACACACAGTTCATGATCGGCCAAAGCAGCCATAATCTTGATTCTGGAATTCTCGCCAAGTACCTTGAATAGTTCGCTCAGGCGCTGCAGTGCAGCCTGGTCCGGTTGGTTTTTCAGTATCTCATCCAAGAGAGACTGGTCCACTCTCTTCTCGCTACAACAGGGTGCTTGCTTATCCATAATCTATCCTCCGATTCCCGTTTTAAACATTAACATATTAATACATATTCATATGTTAATACATGGTGGCTTTTCTGTCAACTTCTTTGACAAGAGGTTATAATGTAAGTATGATAAACGAAGAACTACAAGGAGGATAATTATGTCATACGAAAAAATAGAACAAATGAAATCTGTCTTTCAGACGAACAAAGAGAAATCCATGCGCATTAAATACGTCGGCGACGCCTGCAGCAGCTATGTAAAGACTGTGTCGGATATCGAGAACGCTTACACATCCCTCGCCCTGCAGCTCTTGGAACCAGACCGGAAACCATTCCGCGAAGAGCTGGACAAGAACCGCTCCATGGCGCTGAACAACGTTAAGGACGCGATTTCCTTCGTGAACCAACTGGCCCAAGATAATGAAATGGAGCTGGTATACGATGGGGACATAAATAACTCCAAGGCCTTGGAAGATTATGCCTTCGCCCTGTTCCACGACTACTACAAGCATTACCGCAACGAAAAATAGGAACCAGCGCAGCTGATTCCCGAACCGACAGAGAACCGGCCTAATGGCTTGGTTCTCTGTCTTTTTATTATTTTATTTTTCCACCGTGTTCATAGGAGAGGATCATGACGAACAACGTCAATAGTTTCAAAACCAAGACCAGACGATCAAAACTCCCAGCTGATCCGCTTGAGCAATAAGAAAATATGTAGTTATCCTTCCAATCACTATCCACACACTCTTGCCTCCATGCTAGTATCTAACTCCATTTAGATCAACTGCTAACCAAGGGGCCTTAGAATTCTCCACGAGCAAATTAAGTGGTACAATCATTATATAGAGATACTAACAAAATACCGAGAAAAGAGGGATCGATATGGACTACAAAATTCAAGTCGTAGAAACTGATGAACAACCTGTTCTATCCATCCGCACCAGAACCGCAGTCAGCGGATTGCCGGATCAGATCGGTGCATCCTATCAAGCCATTATGGAGTACATGGGCACATTGGGGGTACAACCCAGCGGTATGCCCTTCGTAGCCTACTACAATCTGGACATGGAAAACCTGGACGTGGAGATCGGCTTCCCCGTAGCCACGGTGTTGGCCGGAAGCGGCGAGATCCAAACCAGCAAAATTCCAGGCGGCAAGAAAGCCACCTGCATGCATAAGGGCGCCTATTCCGAAATGGAAGAGACCTACAACGCCATGAGCGCATATCTTCTCAACAACAAGCTACACCCCACCGGTCTAGTCTATGAATACTATTACAACGCTCCGGACAAGGTACCGGAAGATGAGCTGCTTACCGAGATCGTTTTCCTCTTGAACGACTGATAGTGCGGAGAGCCTAGGTTACCCAGGCTCTCCTTTTTGCATCAGATCTGTCAGTATCCCGCCCTGGGATATGGCGGGATACTGAATATCTAAGGGCCCTCCAGTTCGTCCTAGATACCTGCAGTGATATAATCAATATAGAGGTACATGCCAAAATACCAAGGAAAGAGGGATGTTTATGGACTACCAGATCCAAGTCATCGAAACAGATGTCAAACCAGCACTCTCCACCCGGACCCGGTGCAGCTACAACGAGCTGACGGACAAAGCCCTCGCCTCCTTCGAGGCCATCGAGGATTATCTCAGCACGTTGAAAGAAGAAGCCGCAGATACGGGTTTTATCGCTTTCTACAACCTGGAGATGGACGACCTGGATGTCGAGGTCGGCTATCCGGTCAGCAAAGAACTGGCAGGCAGCGGTGACATTCAGGCCAGCCAGATTCCGGGTGGCAAGAAGCTCACCTGTTTGTACAAGGGACCCTACCGGGAGATGGAAGCAGCCTACCACGCCATGAGCGGCTACATCGGGGAACAGGGCCTGAATCCAACCGGCGTGATGTACAAGTTCTACCTGAACAATCCGACCGAGGTTCCAGAGGAGGAACTTCTGACCAGAATCGAATACCTGCTGAATGACTAGAAACGAGGAGAGCCTGGAACAATCCAGGCTCTCCTCCTATTTGTTGTAATTGTGCCTATCTCTTGCTGTAGCGCAATATGGGTATCCCTTCCTGCACCGTACACTCCTCCAAATGCAACTTCAAGGTGGGATTGTCTCCTAGGAACAG
>DAOUPV010000119.1 GCA_030625965.1 Clostridia bacterium | reverse complement strand
TTCGAAGACACACAGGGTAAAATCGTCTTCCGAATAGAGCTCCCTCTTTATGTCGCAATTCTAGTTTGAAACCAGCCACCTCCTTCACACATCATTGCAATATATTTCTTACTCCCATTGGGCACTTCCTTATATAAGAATTATATTCCTGTTTTCCTCGCTTTGCAAAATATAAGAGTGAAAATATTTATTTTGCCTTTAATCTTTTCTTAATCATGATTAGACAAGAAAAAAGGCCCCATTCAGGGCCTTTAATGCACTATTCTTACTCATCCCCTAGGCAGGTCCCGATACTTCGGGCCGCCATCAGGATGCGGTCGTCCTCCTCCACATAGCGGACCTTGTCCGCCACCACGGCCAGATCCACGGAGCCGACCCGCCCATCAATCAGAGCCACCATGCGTCCATAGTCCTCCGCATGCAGCATATCCGCCGCATAGGAACCCATTTTGGTCGACAATATCCTATCCCAAGCATTGGGCGTTCCACCCCGTTGCACATAGCCCAGCACGGTGATGCGCGATTCCAAACCCGTGGCCTTTTCGATGGCTCTAGCCACCCGGTAGCCCGCACTTGGACTGTTCAGCAGGTACTCCTTGCGCTTGGATTTCTTCATGGCCGCTTCTTCTTTGCTCAGCGCGCCTTCAGCCACTACTACAATGGAAAACTCCTTGCCCTGTTCAGCCCGCTTGTTGATGGCACGGGCCACATGGTCGATATCGTAGGGAATCTCCGGCATCAAAATCACATCGCCACCCCCGGCCACTCCTGCATAAAGCGCCAGCCAGCCAGCATGATGTCCCATCAGTTCTATGATCATGATTCGGTTATGCGAGTGGGCAGTCGTATGAATGCGGTCGATGGCTTCCGTCGCGATGGCCACAGCAGAGCTGAAGCCGAAGCACTGTTCCGTGCCCACGATATCATTGTCGATGGTCTTGGGCAATCCGATCACATTAAGCCCCACAGCCTCTTGTAGCTGGTATGCCTTTTTGTTGCTTCCATTGCCGCCCAGCACCACCAGACAGTCCAAATCCAGCTCGTCATAAACCTCGCGGATGATGGCTGTTTTGTCCCGGTTGTCGCCTTCCTCATTCTTGAAGACTTTCTCCCGAGAGGTGCCCAGGATGGTCCCCCCTACCGTCAGGATACCGGATACGCTCTCCGGCGTCAGTACGCGGTAGTCACGGTCCAAGATACCCTTGTATCCATGCTGGAAGCCTATGGCCTCCATATGGTATTTCTCATGAGCCGTCTTGACGATAGCCCGTATGGTAGCATTCAGGCCAGGGCAATCTCCCCCGGCCGTTAGGATACCGAATCTCTTATTCATTGAAATCCTCCTTATTAAGCGCCGCGGATGCCGGCTATGCTACCGGCCACCGTAACCATCAGGTTCTGGTACAGACCTGACTCAATGATGAATGTAGCAATCCGTGATTCCTGCAGGAGATCTACCAACCCCACACCTACAAAGGTTAGCGAGATAGGTGCCAAAACTGATACTACGAAGAATACTACCAGAATACCGACAACGCTACCCAAAATCAGGCCGATTACACGATCGGTAGCGTTCAACAGATCTGACAGGGATAGTAGGTTGTGCAAAAGCGCCCCCACAATGCCCAAAAGCAGCTTTACGCCAATGAACAACAGGATGGCGGATACAGCCAGCAGAACGTAGTAGGCAAAAGTATCGCCGGCGAGGCTGAAATCCAACCCCAAATCGGCCGCCGCCAGGTTGCTGGAAAAGGCATCTGAAGCGAACCCTTGGGCCAGCTCCCGAATCTTGGTGAACTCGGGCATAGTCGCGATGTCCTGCATGGAGAATTTGGCTGCCACTTCGCTTACGCCATCGCCCACTAGTGTCTGTAGATTGGCATTTATGCTCTCACTGAGAGTATCATCCCATGAGGAGAAATCGACCAGCCACTCTGCCAGATTCGCCGAATATCGTCTGGCTATCAAGAAAGCCACAACATACCCGCCCAGACTGAAAAGCACCTTGATCATACCCTTGGCAAAGCCCCAGATGGCGGCAATAACAAGTATCACCAATAGCAAAATGTCCAGCATGATAAATCCTCCTTAGTTTAACCGCACTTGGAATAACCGCACGCTCGACAGATCATACAACCGCCCTCGTGTTCCACCGGGCTGCCACACTCAGGACAAAGCCCTTGCTCCGACACCTTTGAGTGTCGCTCTTCCTCGTCAATCCTCTGTATAATATCAAATGTATCCTCTTCAGTCGGCACATAGGTCCGAAGGGTCTTTTCCAGCGCCTTGCCGATGGCATCCGGACAGGAAAGCACCTTGACCTCCCGGTCTGTCACTTTACGTCGCAAAGTGGACTGACAGCGGATACCCTTGAGCTGTTCAATAATGGCATCCGGTGTAACACCAGCCCTGAGTGAGATGGAAATCAAACGGCTGGTCGCTTCGCTCTGGCTGGGGCAACCACCACCTCGACCCAGGTTGGTGAATACTTCGCATATACCTTCTTCATCGTAGTTGACCGTGACATACAGGTTACCACAACCGATTTTCACCTTTTCGGTGACACCCTGCGTCATCTGGGGTCTGGTGCGCGGCTTGATCTCTTCCTCGGCAGGCTCGATAACTACTTCTTTCTTCTGCTTGCCGCTGGAAAGAACTTGGTTCTCCCTGGATCCGTCACGGTAGATGGTGATGCCCTTGAGATCCAGCTCGTACGCCATGCGATAGACGTCTTTTACCAGTTCCACGTCCACATCCTCGCTCAGGTTGACCGTCTTAGAGACGGCATTGTCAGTATGGCTCTGGAATGCAGCCTGCATGCGCACATGGCCGCCAGAAGACACCTCCTGAGAAGTGACAAACACTGCTGCCAATGCTGGCGGCAGGTAATCCGACGCAACACCATTCCCCGCCAGGATTTTATCGGCCACCTTCTGGGGGTCCTGCCCCTTGGCCGCAAGCATCTCGGCGAACACTGGATTGATCTCAAGTAACCTGGTACCGTCCATCACGTTGCGCTCATAAGCCAACGCAAAGAGAGGCTCGATACCACTGCTCACCCCGGCAATCAGACTTATGGTGCCGGTTGGCGCAATGGTAGTCCGAGTGGCATTCCTAGGCCTTATATTGTTTCCCTTATATATACTTTTGTCATAAGCGGGGAAAACCCCTCTTTTTTGGGCCAATTCTTCAGATTTTTCTAGAGCGAAATCGTCCACTGCCTTCATGATTCTTCCGGCTAAACGGGTCGCCTCATCTGTTTCATAGGAGATACCCAGGTGCAACAGCACGTCTGCAAAACCCATTACACCTAATCCAATCTTACGTGTGCTTTTGCTGACCTGCTCGATTTCCTGTAACGGATAGCGGTTGGCATCGATGACATTGTCTAGGAAATGTACAGCGCTATGCACAGTTTCACGCAGCTTGTCATAGTCCAAATCCTTTTTGTCCGCTCTCAACATCTTAACTAGATTGATGGATCCCAGATTGCAGGACTCATAGGGCAGAAGCGGCTGCTCACCACAAGGATTGGTGCTCTCGATTTCTCCCAACCCAGGTACGGTGTTCTTCGCGTTCATGCGGTCGATGAATACGATGCCCGGCTCTCCGGTCTTCCAGGCTTGGTAAGCTATCTTGTTGAACACTTCTTGCGCACTCAGCTGTCCTATGGTTTGTTTGCTGGACGGATCGACCAGGTCAAACTCGCCACCTTTGGAAAGAGCCTGCATGAAAGCGTCGGTCAGCGCCACGCTGATGTTGAAATTGTTGATTTCCGAGGGATCTTCCTTACAGGATATGAATTCCAAGATATCCGGGTGGTCAACCCGCAGGATACCCATGTTGGCACCCCGTCTGGTTCCGCCCTGCTTAACCGCCTCGGTGGCAGCATTATATACCTTCATGAAGCTGATGGGGCCTGAGGCCACGCCGCCGGTGGATTTCACCTTGGAGCCACCTGGACGGAGCCTGGAAAAACTGAATCCCGTACCCCCGCCACTCTTATGGATCAGTGCGGCATTCTTGACACTGTCGAAAATGCCCTCCATACTATCCTCCACCGGAAGCACGAAACAGGCTGCCAGCTGACCCAGCTCGCAACCGGCATTCATCAATGTGGGTGAATTGGGCAAGAATTCCACCTCATCCATCATGTGATAGAATTCCTCCTCCAGCGCGGAATGATCATCCGTTTGATCATAGATTTTCTCAACACCGGCAATGGCGTGAGCGACTCGTCGCAGCATCTCCTCTGGTGTTTCCAACAGATTTCCCTGCTCGTCCTTATTTAGATAGCGCCGTTCCAATACGAGTCTGGCGTTTTGGCTAATATTCATAAAATACCCCCTATATGCTAATTTATATTTAATCATATACCATATATGGTGTTATTTCCAGCATTTCCTATATCATATATTCTTGCTTCAACCGGTTGTTCCCCTGGTTTTACTTCGAGGCCCATGCTCATTCTCCTCTTTTCCAACAGCAGAACGCTTACTCCTCATAGTATCTTTTCGATACATAGAATGCATCAGATAGTATCTAATTCCCTTCATGCCTAAGCTTTTCTAATCACGTCTGAAGTAATTCAAGCTTTTCACATGTCTTTTTCCCTTACGGGTAAATCGAGTAGCTAGAAAGTTGGGAGCAATCCCAACTTTCTTTGCTCTCACAGAACCGTGCTTACGTTTGCCGTACACGGCTCCTGAAATCTCTCGTCGAATCAGTAATAGTTCGACAGTAACCCTACTTCGTATTTATG
>DAOUPV010000096.1 GCA_030625965.1 Clostridia bacterium | reverse complement strand
TCACTGACGATAAATCGAATCAGTATATCGCTTAACATCCGCAGATTCCGTTCTTCTAAGAAGGAATGTACCTTCTCCAGATTATTAGGCAGTACTGGGGCGCCGGACTCTACGAGCGGGTGAGCGAGGCCCGGAGAATCGCCATCCGCTTCGCCCCCATCTATGGCATGGTCATGTTCTTGCTTTCCATTCCGCTGGCCGAACCAGTGTCGCATATCTTTGCAGATTAACAGCATAGAGCAAGTACTATCTCTGGATCATGGTCTCCGGCATGATCGGACTGAACATCACCAACTGGATGAACCAGGCCTTCACCACCATAGGCCGGCCCCGCTGGACCTTGGTGCTGAACGTGTTAGGCACGTTTGTCGTGGTCATCCCGCTGGCCTTATTGGGTAAGATGCTTAATGGGTATTTCGGAATCTTGCGGGGCATCTGCTTAGGACAGTTTCTGGTTGGATTGGCCGAAATAGGACTGTCACAACGTAGGATGAAGCCTGATTCCAAACCGGAGAGAATGGACAATCCGTTAAGGAAAAATGGTACAGAACGTCCAATATAAATCTGTTGCATGGGCTGTATGTGTCTGCTATACTGCAGTGGTAACAACAAAATAGAATTGCTAGGGGAGCCTTGAGTGGCTGAGAGGGAGTATCAAAACTCTGACCCTTGACCTGATACGGATCATGCCGTCGTAGGGAAGCGCATCACCATTCGCTTTTTATTGCGGCTATTTCTCTGTGAAATAGCCGCTTTCATATTATCTGTCGGATTTTATGAACCCCTGCCAGTTTACTGTCATGTCTTCACCTAGCCAAAGGAGGAAGATATGAACCTATCTGCAAAACTGAGAGAAAAACCCACGCTCAGACTATCCCTATCGGGTGTGTTGATTGCGCTGGGTGTTGTCTTGAGCGCCTTCCACATTCCTGTGGGGGCCGCGAAATGCTTTCCCATCCAACATCTGATCAATGTGCTATCAGCCGTACTTCTTGGACCGGGGTATGCCCTGATGAATGCCATTCTCATTTCTGTAATCCGCAATATGTCGGGTCTCGGCTCACTGCTGGCCTTTCCAGGTAGCATGATCGGCGCGCTGCTGGCGGGATTGGCCTACCGAAAATGGCAGAGCCATCGCATGGCCTGCCTGGGAGAACTTTTCGGAACCGGAGTTCTGGGAGGGCTTGTAGCCTCGCCGTTCGCCACGTTGCTCATGGGTAAGGAGGCAGGACTGTTCTTTTTCGTGCTACCCTTCGTAATCAGCTCATTGTCCGGGTCCCTAATCGCGCTGTTCCTTTTTGAGACATCCTCGCTGATGAACGTTGTGAGCAAGCAGCGTCTTGATTCATGAGGCACGTACTGAGCATTGCCGGATCCGACACTTCGGGCGGTGCTGGTATCCAGGGGGATCTTAGGACCATTGCGGCTCACGGTTATCACGGACTTAGTGTGGTGAGTGCATTGACTGCCCAGAATACGACTGAGATCTACTCGATTGAAGCATCGGAATCGGTCGAGAGACAACTGCAGGCGCTGGCGGATGATATCCGTATTGATGCCATCAAGATCGGAATGTTGCACTCGGAGAAGAATGTGCTTGCGGTAGCTGATTTCATTAAGAATTATGCCAAGCCCAAAGATATTCCGGTAATTGTTGATCCTTTAATGGTCTCTTCTACCGGAAGAGTTCTCCTGTCTCCGGATGCCATGTGGGCGCTGACCAGAAAACTTTTTCCTGTAGCCGATTTAATTACACCGAATATTCCGGAAGCGGAACGTCTGACTGAACTGAATGTTCTGGATGAAGTAGATGTCCTCAGGGTGGCTGAGTTACTGCAGAAACGATTTGGCGCAGCTGTGTTGATTAAAGGTGGGCATAGACGGAATGGATCTGAGTGCCGTGACACCCTATATGATGGAAAGGGATATACCTCCTATGATCAGGAACGCCTGGTGTCCACCAATACCCACGGCACAGGTTGCTGCCTTTCTACGGCCATTGCCTGTTGGATGGCTGCTGGAGAGGCTATGCCAGAGGCAATCAGGGGTGCCAAAAAATTCGTTACGGAAGCCATAAAACATGGCTATCCCATTGGAAAGGGGGAAGGGCCTGTGGATCCTCTCATACATATCATAACCAACAGCGTCACCGTAAACGATGTCGCGCATGCAACGCTGGCGGCGGGCGGCTCACCCATGATGGCCGAAGCTGCGGAGGAGATGGCCGATGTGGCTTCTCTCAGTAATGCGTTGGTTATCAATCTGGGTACGTTACAGGAAAATCGGTTGACAGGAATCAGGATGGCGCTGGAACAGGCAGATATGAAGAAACCGGTCTTGCTGGATCCGGTCGGCTGTGCCAGCTCGGGCTATCGCCTTCGCGTAGCTGAGGAGATGCTTGCCAGCGGCAAGATATCGATCCTCAAGTTGAATGTACGCGAGGCCATGGCGCTCAGTAGCGGGAGCATCCAGGGGGCTTTCGGTGTGGATAGTGACTTGCCGGAGGAAATAGACCAGGAGGAATTGGCGGAAAAGCTGGTACAAAGGTATTCGTGTATGAACTCAGGATTGACCGTTGTGGTCACCAGCCGCCGGGATGTGATTGCTTCAGGTGAGGAAACTCTGAATATACGCGGAGGTACCGGGATGCAAAAGAGAATCAGCGGGACCGGCTGTATGCTGAATGCCTTAATCATCAGGGAGGTCATTAGGAGCGAGGACAGTTTCTCGGGAGCAATCCGGGCCGTCAAGGTCATGAACCGCGCCAGCCTGAGGGCGACCAGACGTCTTCGTAACAAGGACTACATCGCCACATACAAACAGTACCTAGTGGACGAGATCAGCGTTTCAAGGAAGAGCGTGTATCTGATAACCAACGAGTCGCTGGATTTTCAGACTGAATTGCTGCCCCGGACCGAACTGGCGCTTAAAGAAGGTGTGCGCATCCTGCAGTACCGTGCAAAAGACAAGGAACTTAGCGAAAAGCAGGAGGAAGCCTTTATCCTGAGGGACCTGACGGAGCGCTATGGGGTCACCTTCATCATAAACGATGATCCAGAACTGGCCCGGTCGGTCGGTGCGGACGGGGTGCACCTGGGGGTGGAGGATATCTCTGTAGCGGAAGCCAGAAGGCAGGTGGGTAGTGATATGCTAATCGGAGCCACTGTCAAGACGAAAGAACAGGCAGAGAGGGCTGAACGAGAAGGAGCGGATTATCTCGGTGTGGGAGCGCTTTTTGTGTCTTCTACCAAACCGGAAGCTATCGGAGTCGGGCTTGAACAGCTGGCGGAGATCAGCCGTTCAATATTGCTTCCCATCTATGGTATAGGTGGGATTAAAAGCGAAAATATGAACCGGGATATACTGGAGCACCTAGACGGCGTGGCCGTCGTCAGTGCCTATTACACAGGTGGCCTGGAAGAGCTCCGAAGGATTAGGAAACGTATCGAAGAGGCGTAACTGAATAACTTGTATATTGGAATAGAATGGATACTGAAATGAGAAAAGACAAGGAGAAAATGATGAATAAAATATATAAGACACAGATGCAGGCGGCCAAGCGGGGCATCATAACACCTGAGATGAAGGTGGTTGCTAAAAAGGAATCCATGGAATTGGAAAGGCTCAGGGAGCTATTGGCTTTGGGGCAGGTGGTCATTCCTGCCAACAAGAATCATGGATCGTTAGATCCTGAGGGAGTGGGTTATGGTCTGCGGACCAAGATAAACGTCAACCTGGGAATCAGCAAGGATTGCAATGATCTGGATATGGAGTTCGAGAAAGTTAGGATGGCTCTTACGATGGGAGCGGAATCTATCATGGACCTGAGCAATTACGGAAAGACGGAGAAATTTAGAAAGAAGCTAATTGAGGAATCGACTGCCATGATTGGAACCGTGCCGCTTTACGATGCATTTGGATTCTACGAGAAGGATTTGAAGGACATAGAACCCAAGGAATTTCTGGATGTAGTTCGGAAACACGGTGAGGATGGGGTGGATTTCGTGACCATTCATGCTGGCATCAACAAGGAAACATCCGAGGTCTTCATGAAAAATCCCCGGCTCATGAATATCGTGTCCCGGGGTGGATCCCTGATGTTCAGCTGGATGCGCCTCACGGGCCACGAGAATCCCTTCTATGAGTATTACGATGAGCTGTTGGACATCTGCGCCGAATATGATATCACACTTAGTCTGGGCGACGCCTGCCGGCCTGGCGCCATTGCCGACTCGACGGATGCCAGCCAAGTTAAGGAGCTGATAACTCTGGGTGAGCTGACCAAACGTGCCTGGGCCAAGGATGTGCAAGTGATCATCGAGGGGCCGGGCCATATGGCGCTGGATGAGATTGAGGCCAATGTCAAACTGGAGAAGAAGCTCTGTCATGGTGCGCCGTTCTACGTGCTTGGGCCGTTGGTGACCGATGTGGCACCAGGATACGACCATATCACAGGAGCCATAGGAGGAGCCATTGCGGCAGGAGCCGGTGCGGACTTCCTCTGCTACGTGACGCCGGCAGAGCACCTACGATTGCCCGATGTTCAGGACATGCGAGAGGGCATCATCGCCTCCAAGATTGCGGCCCATGCAGGAGATATCGCCAAGAAACTGCCAGGTGCCAGATCGTGGGACAACGAGATGAGTCATGCCAGGGTGAACCTGGACTGGGAGAAAATGTTCCAACTGGCGCTAGATTCGGAAAAACCCAGGAGCTACCGTGAGGGGGCAGAACTGGAAGATGAGAAGACTTGTTCCATGTGCGGTAAGATGTGCGCCATCAGGAACCTCAACAAGACGTTAAACGGCGAGGAAGTGAGCATTATCAAAGGGGAGTATATTGCCTGATATTGAAAAAGTATAATAATTTTCACCTTGATATTTCGAAGGATATTGATCTATAGACAAAGAGAAAGGCCAAAGCATCTGATTAAGTGCTTTGGCCTTATCTATTATGTTGGTGCAGATAAAACAATACCAATGTTAGGTGGTCCATTCACCGTGGACAATGCCCATCAGTTCCCAACCGGGATTGTCGTCATCGAATACTAAGATCAGGCTTCTCCAGTCGAGACCGTTTACATTGGGATCAAAACCTGTGAAATGAAATTTGACATACTGATCGTTGGTGTATACGGCTTCCACATTGTTTATCATATTTCCATTGCCGATTAAGGAATTAATACCAATAAGCTCTGGATTTTGGAAATCTTCATCATAAACGAAATCACTGAAATAGGTAGAGAAATCACTAGTGATGGGGTTGCCGCTACCGCTATAGGTCCCCCATGTCTGGACAGTGCTGCTGCTGAACATAGTCGGGACAGTACTACCAGGATAGAGAATTATATCAGTATTGGTATCCACATACGGATATGGTGAAAATCGGACGCCCCTTGTGGGGCTGACTTTGGTATCAAGACCTTGTGAATCCTGGTTGGCAATCATCTCAACAACTTCCAGTGCTTTCTGTATCAAGGTGTTGCTTTGCGAAGAGCTAAGGCTCTCGATGGTAGATGCTAACTCTTCGACTTCGGCAGTCAATGAGACCATAGCAGTTTCCTTCTCAGCCAGCTCACTTTCAAGTGCTGAGACGGCTTGGTTGCAAGTCTCGAGATCGGCCTCGAGTTGGTGTGCAACCTCCTGGTTGCTAACCTCATTGGTGGCAGTGGTTCCGCAGCCTGATATGAGAAGTGCTAGAACAGTTATGAAAAGCAAAGTGTAGGATGGTTTTTTCATAGTTTGCCTCTTTCCAATAGTCTGAAGGATTTTCTTCCATACTTAGGCATTCATAATTTCATTGTCAAATTGACTGTATATTTGAATGGAAAGCCCATTGAGATGGTGAATGACATACTAGCAGATGAGCCGTGTAGTTAGTAGTTATCTCCATTCAGACTTGAAGGTTTTAGTATTCTGAAATAGTATTAATGCAGGATGTATAGTTGATATTTTGCAGGATGAGAGGGAGGCTTCATATGAACACTAATAGTAGATTTGAATATTTCAATCCCGAGAAGGATAAAGAGTACTTAAGAAGAGCAATAAAGATCTCTTGGCAGGCAATTGAGAACGGCAATACACCTTTTGGTGCTTTGTTAGTTGATTCTGAGGGAAACATCCTTTTGGAACAACCAAATATTGAAATTACCGAGCAGGACTGTACAGGGCATGCGGAAACCACCTTGATGCGTAAAGCATCCAAACTATATAGCAAGGAGTTCCTGAAATCCTGCTCCCTCTATACCACGGCTGAGCCATGCGTCATGTGCTCTGGCGCTATCTACTGGGGCAACGTGGGTAGGGTGGTCTATGCGTTGTCGGAGAAGAGGCTTCTAGAGCTTACAGGTGGTGATCCCCAGAACCCGACGTTTGATGTGCCTTGCCGTACTGTGTTTGCAGGAGGACAGAAGGATATAGTGGTGATAGGCCCCATCGAGGATCCTGAACTGGAAAAAGCAGCAGCTGAGCCACACCAGGGTTTTTGGGACAAGAACTGATGCCATACGTGTACATACTAAAGTGTTCAGACGGGACGTACTACACTGGTTGGACAACAGATCTGGATAAGCGCTTAAGGGTGCACAATACTGGAAAGGGAGCCAAGTACACTAGGGCGAGGTTGCCGGTAGAACTTGCATACTATCTGATGGTGGAAGATAAGAGTAATGCCTTAAAGGAAGAATACAGGATCAAACACCTTTGCAGAAAAGAGAAGGAACTGCTGGTCCAAGAACAGGTATGGACAGCCCTTACTGAAAAGATAGAAGGGGACGTTCGGGAGTAGCAGGTCCTCTTGCTTCTATAAGATAAGAGTTGAAAATATTATATATTTAACACCCCCATTTATCCTGCATTCCCGCCAACACCTAACGATATCCCGTGCTTAAATCGTCTGAAACCCTTGTAGATAGTGGTTTTATTCCAGTTTCTCTTAACTTTTCCATCGTTATGTGATACTATATACATAACGAGGAGGTGCTGGT
>DAOUPV010000148.1 GCA_030625965.1 Clostridia bacterium | reverse complement strand
AGCGACTTGCTGTCCGCCACATTGGCTAGCAGCGAGAATACCTGCAAGCTGTCGATCCAAGCCTTGGCCGCTTCGGCTCCACCCTTGATTTCGAAAGTGAAGATCGATCCCGCACCATCCTTGAAATAGCGGTCATACAGTTCTCGGTCATCTTCCACTGACGGATGATTGACCTTGTCCACCGACGGATGGTTCTTAAGATAGTCCACGATTCTAAGTGCGTTGCTGACATGGCGCTCCACCCTTAAGGATAAGGTTTCCAGCCCCTGCAAGAACAGGAATGCATGGAAGGGGCTTAATGCCGCTCCGGTATCCCTTAACAGGACCACTCTGGCTCGGATGATAAAGGCCAGTTCTCCGGCCACTTCGCTGAATACCGCTCCATGGTAACTGGGATCCGGTTCCGTGAGTCCTGGAAACTTGTCTGAGCTGGCCCAGTCAAATTTTCCGCCGTCCACAATGACGCCACCGATGGATGTTCCATGGCCCCCGATGAACTTGGTCGCCGAGTGCACCACGATGTCCGCACCGTGTTCGATGGGACGCAGCAGGTAAGGCGTAGCCAAGGTGTTGTCCACAATCAAGGGAATCCCTTTGCCGTGCGCGATATCCGCCAGCTTCTCAAGATCTGCGATGTTGCTGTTGGGGTTGCCCAAGGTCTCTACGAACAAGGCTTTGGTATTCTCCCGTATGGCTGCTTCCACCTGTTCAAAGTCCGATGCATCCACGAAGGTGGTATCCACCCCATAGGTCGGCAAGGTGTTGGACAGCAAGTTGAACGTTCCGCCATAGAGGGACTTGGAAGCCACGATATGGTCCCCCGCCCTGGTGATGTTCAAGATGGCATAGGTTACAGCGGCTGATCCAGATGCAGTAGCCAAGGCCGCCGCACCACCTTCCAGTGCAGCCATCCTCTGCTCGAATACATCATTAGTCGGATTCATGATCCGGGTATAGATATTTCCCGGCTCCTTAAGTGCAAACAAGTCTTCCGCGTGCTGGCAATCATCAAACAGATAGGATGCCGTCTGGTATATGGGTACGCAACGCGACTTGGTGGTCGCATCGGCCGTTTCCTGGCCTGCGTGCAGTTGCAGCGTTTCAAAGTGCAGTGTATTTAAATTGTTTTCCATTGTTATTTCCTTCTTTCTTTAGACAGTATGCGACAAGTCGTTTCGGTACACATTCGTACCTGGTACATTCGCTCGTGCCGACATCGCAATACATCTCTTGCTATTCTCCCTCTCATAACTAACTCCTCTCCGCTACTCCTGATCTTCTTGTACCCTCTCTTATTTTCGGGTATTTTTCTTTTCCTATATTTCCTACAGGTTTAATATGAAATCATTGTATAACCATATCTTTCTCCTGTCAAGCATACAATTAAAAGAAATATAATCCGGATATCCGCGTAAAAAAAGTACCAGCCATAGCCGGTACCAATTATTCTAGATATTGAATTGAAGCACTTCCTTGGCCACCGCTTCCTGCAGCAGATCTTCCAAGGTGAAACTGTCAACATACTCCTCAATCACCTTATAGAGACCCTTCCAAAAAGATAAGGTAGTGCACTGCAGTTCGTGCGAGCAGTTCGTAGTATTGTCACCGATGCATTCTATGGGTGCTAGGCTCCCTTCGGTAATGCGCAGGATATCCCCCGCTGTGTATTCCTCCGGTTTGCGTGCCAGCATATATCCGCCCTGCGGACCCCGTACGCTGCGCAGGTAACCCGCCTTACTAAGTTGGGATACAATCTGTTCCAGATATTTCACTGAAATCTCCTGCCTCTTGGATATGTCTTTCAACCGTATATATTCTCCTGTGTCGTGTTGCGCCAAATCGATCATCAGGCGCAGCGCGTATCGTCCCTTGGTGGATATTTTCATCTAATCACTCCTATCCGTTTCTTTATACCATAGCCGGAGAAGAAATACAAACCTACCGTGAATTAGCCTATTCCTCCACCAATTCCTGTGATAGACTTAAAAGAATCAAAGAACAAAGGAGACAATCATGTACGAATCAATATACAGACAATTGGCCGAAGCTCAGGAGAGCGGCACCAATACAATCCTGCTCACTCGCCTTTCAGAGCAGACTGACGGAAGCAAACAGATCGTGAACAAGGAACTTTTCACGGAAGACAGCTACCTCAAGCTGCCCGAACCGGAGCAGGTCTTGATCAGGAAGGCCCTGACTCAAGGACGCCCCCTCTGGCATCATCAGGAGGACGGTTCTTCCACCTGGGTCGAGCCCTACGTCCAGAAGCCCCGATTGATCATCCTGGGCGCAGGACACATCTCCAAACCACTGGTGGCCATCGCTTCTATGGTATCCTTCGACTGCATCGTAGCCGATGATCGTCCGTCCTTCGCCAACCGGACCCGTTTCCCATCCGCCAAAGGGGTCCTCTGCGACAGCTTTGAGAATATGCTGGACAGTCTGGAGATCGGCCCGGCCGATTTGGTGATCAGCATCACCAGAGGACATCGCCATGACGAACTGTGTCTTAGAAAGGCACTTCCCAATAAACCGGCGTACATGGGTTTGATCGGATCCAAACGACGAGTCAAACTGATGAAGGAGACCTTGCTGGCCGACGGCTTCGACAAGGAAGCCTTGGATAGGCTCCATGCCCCCATCGGGCTGGACATCGCCGCCGCCACACCGGAAGAAATCGCTGTAGCC
>DAOUPV010000097.1 GCA_030625965.1 Clostridia bacterium | reverse complement strand
CGCCTGGTTTTCTTCCTTTTCATGATCGGCCACTAAGGCCGCTATGGTCTCTTCGCGTATCAGGGGTGTATCTCCGCACATCACAATGACCCGGTCGCTGCCTTTGATGGCTTCCTTGGCCATCATCACGCCGTGTCCCGTACCCAGTTGTTCCTTCTGCCAGACCGTGTCAGCCTTATCTTCCAATGCTTCTTTGACTTGCTCTCCGCCGTGGCCGATGACCACAACCGGCTTTTCGTCCACCTGGGTCGCCACTGCTGCCAGTACGTAGCGGATCATTTCACGGTCCAGAATCTTATGCAGCACCTTGGGCACATCCGATTTCATGCGCGTGCCTTTGCCTGCCGCCAATATCACTGCTTTCGTCTTCATCTATATCTCCTTAAATCTCTGAATTCTCCCTGCCATATTCTACCATATTCCAGGAAAATCTACAGACGTAGCACAAAAGTAATCCTCCCATACGGAAATCTATTTCCCGATGACCTAAAGACCAGTTTCCGGTATCAGGCAAAATCCATTGTCGACCGGATTGCGGTAATAGTAGACCATGATGCAGCCATCCTCCAGAACGCCGACCAGATGAACTCTTGCGTTTTCCAAAGAGAGCAGATTGCCTTCGGTTTCCATTGACTCGTTGCTGATGCGGTTCACGTAACGGGCTTGGGTTTCACTATCGATGGTGAGGAAGGCGCTGTAGCGCTTTCCGCTGTACACCTCGCTTGGGAAAATGATATATCCCATATATCCTCCCAGGATCTCCGATTCCGCCACATTCACTTCGCCGCTTGGAAAATCCAGGTAAGAGATACGGTAATTATTGGTCTTTAGGTCCTCAAAATACTCCGGCGTATGGAAATCGACTACTGCTCCGTCATCGAAATAAACCATGCTGGTTGAAATCGCTTCAAAAGACTGTATCTCCTTCGATGTCCCTTCTATCAGGTCGAACAGATGGTATCCGTCATTCCCCTCATAGTAGGACCTTGTGGCCAGGACCTTCTGTTCCCCGGATACGAAGCAGGGATCGAAATAATGGCTTGTGAAGTCCCCAACGTTCTGATGCTCATGATGAATCGAACCGGCCAACAGTTCCTCTCTCATATCGACCGAATCGAGGAGTTTCAGCCCCTCACCATCGGCATAGACGAAACGTTCCAGATCCGCGCACACGTCATATCCTCCAAAGAAATCCTGGGTTCCTTCCCGGGTCAGGGCCGGCGGAAGAGGGATTTCCTGTAACGGCTTCAGGTCCATATCCAGAATCCTGACCCTGTCATCCAGCATCAGATAGATCCTCCCATCCTTCTCCTTCGCCCGGATGAACCGGGATTCTTCCTCCAACTCCAACTGTCTGACGATTTTCATTTGATTCGTTTCCACCTTGATCAGCGGCATCTTATGGTCGCCCGTATTGATGATGACAGCACTTCCTTGTTCGCTGATCATCTTCATCGGTTCGCTTGTATTGAAAACATCGGGGAAAGAGAATTCCTGATGTTCTCCCACGATATCGACCAATCTGTTCTCGACATATTCCTTCTTGCCGTTGCCGAAAAAGAATTCGCCATCCTCATGCTGCATCAAGGTGATTGTAGCGATCTGGTCCACGATATCCCCGGAATAATAGTCATATAGCGTAACGATAAGAGTCCCGTCAGGATTCTTTTCCATCTCGTGCAGGGACAGCCCCCCGGCCGTTTTGCCGTAAGAATTAGATACCCTAGGTTGTTTGCCCAGGGAGAAGGTGAAGGCCTCCCTTTGGGAATCATAATTGCTGTCATTCATCCGGCTCAGGTCCAGGCTTTCCAGGTTGAAGTAGCGGTATGCGTACGGCATGGCAATATCCAAAGGGAACAACCTGCTCCTGGATTGCTCGTCCACTCGCTCAAGCGTCTCCTCCAATTGTTCTACTCCGTGCTCCTCCACATACTTCCACCAACAGAACCGTGCTACGGCGTTCGGGTCGATCTCTTCCGCAGATTGAAACTCCCTGGTATTCATCACCGTAGAAATGGCAGGAAATATGTATTCCTTCCAAATCCGCTCCCGTTCTTGCGCATCGACGGTATCCTCTGCGACAAGGTCAGGAGCAGCAACCTCCTCATCCGCCTCAGGCTTTTCGGGGACGCTGCAGCCCATTATTTGTGCCAATAACATGCAGGCTATGACCAGCCCGGTAATTCTTTTCAACACGAGTCCTCCTCTTATATGAAACATTTGTCTAACAACATTATACTATACCTTGTCCCCATAGCGGCAATCTCGTCATAAAAAAAGTACAGTCCGCTGATCTGTACTTTTTTACATCGTATAGTTTTATCTTCCGCGTCTCCTACGCGCTGCCCTTCGTCTCTCCCGGAAACTGTAAAGATGTCACAAAAAACACGACTGTCATAAGCACCAGCAAGCTTCCTCCAAGCAAGACCCGATGAATCTCGAACAGGTCCAGCGTCAATCCGTAGATCAGGGCGCCCAGTGGCATACCACCCTTGCTGATCAGGCCCACCAGCGAGAATACCCGCGACATGAACGCCTCGTCAGTCTGTTTCTGGATGATGGTCTGCACCGGGATAGTGATCATCATGATGGAACAATAGAGCAGAAACAAGGTGGCACAGATGAGCATGTAGTATCCTGGGCTGTCATTGCCCAAAAAGGAGAGCACCGCCGGCATGGCAATCAGGCTGAAGGCCAACATGCTGAAGGCCATCGTTCCGCTGCCTGTTACCAGAATGGTACTCAACCTTATTCTTTTGCTGGCCGGCCCCACACCCAGACTACCGAGCAGGGCGCCTAGGAGGAGCACCATCTGCATCAGTCCGTAGTAACCGTCCGGATAGGACAGTTTGGTGCGGAACAGCAGCGGCAGGGCCACCGCGAATATGGGTTGGATCATCATGAAGATAACAAGGAAATAGAGGCTCATCGTCCGGATCTGACGATTTCCAGCAATGTAGGCCGCACCGCTCTTCAGGTCCTGAAAAACAGAACTCCGGTCAAAACCCGCCTCCCGTGCCTTGAAATGATAGACTATGAATCCCTCGCTAATCGCGGAGAGAAGAAAGGAGACGCCGTTGGCCAGAAACAGAATTCCCACACCATAGCGGATATAAATCGTAACTGCAATGAGAGGTGCCAACAAACCAGCCAGAATCCTCAATGTCGCCACCAATGAGTTGGCCTGTCCCAGGTTCTCCCTAATCACCAGCTCGGGAATCATACCCTTGGTCGCCGGATCGAAGAATCCGTACATCATGCCTAAGACTACCTGCAGACCAAGCAAAGCGGGAATGCTCAAGCGCCCCCCATAGGCAAGCCCCGCCAGAGACAGCGCGATCACAGCGCTGATGAGGTCCGATGTAATCATGATTCGCTTGCGATTCAGTCGGTCTCCGATGACCCCGGCGAAAGGATAAATAAAAAGCATGGGTGCTAGGTAGAAGAAGGAAAACAAACCGATTACCGTAGCTGTGCCACCCATGTCGATAAGGACTAGGGGCATAATCATCATCTGAACACTGCTACCCAGATCGGATACCATCCGACCGGTCAGCAAAAGAACCAGGTTTCTGTTCCATATGCTCTCCTTGTCCATCACGCCCCTCCTTTCACCGACAACTTCTGTCTGTTTTTATTGTACGTCTACCGACAGCTTCTGTCAATCAGGCGCAGGATCATATCGAGTAGCTAGAAAGTTGGGAAGCTATCCCAACTTTCTTTGCTCTCACAGAACCGTGCTTACGTTGGCCGTACACGGCTCCTGGAATTTCTCTCCAACTAGTAGTTGGACAACAACCCTACTTCATACTTGCTTAAGTCTACAAGTCCCAGTTTCTCAAAATACTCGTTTGGTAACAGCATGTGTATGATTTTGACTTTCGAGTTCTTCCATTTTGTCACTGCCATTTTCTCACCAGTTCCTTTGATGCCTTGTTTTCTCATTTCCTTATGCATTTTCTTGTACGTTTTCCATTGTTTCATCCGAATCATTCTTAGCCGCCTTCTTATCCAACTCATCAATTCTTTGGTGAGCCCTTTTATTCTAGCAAGCTTATAGTAGTTGATCCAGCCTCGCAGCACAGGATTCAACATCTTGATGACTACCTCTATTGGCTTCCCTGCGTTTCGCTTGGTTAGCCTTCGAAGTTTATCTTTAAATCGATTCACACGCTTTGGGTCTATCGAGATGCCATAGGGATTAATGACAAACCCTAAATAGGATACACCATCATACACACTGGTAATCTTGGTCTTCTCCTTATTGACGGTTAATGCCATCTCTTCTTCTAGTATCTTCGTTGCAAAGGCTTTGTAATTACCTGCGCTTTGCTTGTCCCTCGCAAATATCAAAATATCATCAGCGTACCTTACGATTCTTATCCCTTTTGATTTCATCTTCTGGTCAAAGTAATCTAGATATATGTTACTAATCAATGGCGAACACACTCCTCCTTGCGGCGAGCCTTGTTCTGTGGTTGTGTAATTTCCTTCAACCATTACCCCAGCTTCTAAGATATTCCTTATTAGCCGTAGTACCTTTGTATCACTGATTTTCTTTCCGATACTCGCTATTATGCGGTCATGATTCAATGTATCAAAACACTTACTCAAATCCATATCTACTACATGACTCAGTTCATATTTATTCATGAACTGTTCTGCTTTTGTGACTGCCTGATGTTGTGAATGATTCTTTCGATATCCATAACTTGACGGATGAAAATCCTTGTCAAAATGTGGTTCGATGATGTTCACTATGGCTTGTTGTACTACCTTGTCCCTGACTGTCGGTAGCCCCAGCGGTCTTTTACCTCCGTCTGGTTTATCTATCACTACCCGTTTTACCGGACTTGGTTTGTATGTGTCGGTCTTCAGCTCCTCATGAAGTCGCTTAATATTCTCGTCAAGTTTATAGGCAAAGTTTTCTACCGTTTCCCCATCTTCTCCTGGGGCTCCATGGTTCTTCTTTACCTGTATAAATGCTTGTCTTAAATTTTCTTCCCGATATATTTTATCGATTAGGCTGTACAACTTCTTCATGTCTTGCCTCCGTTGTTGCTGTGATTTCTTCTATGACGTTCTCCAACTATGAATGCTTCCAAGCTCTCTTTTGACAGTCTCTAGCCTCTTTGGCAATCTTATCTTCATTCCTGCTTGTACTCTTCATCTGTGTGGACGCTTAAACACGTGCCTTTTCATTAGGACCTATTTAGCGTTCCTTCCGGTATTTCAACTTTCTTTCAACACTTTCATCGTTGATTGTCATATCTTCTGTCACTCTTTGAAATTCCTTCCGCCCTTCGCATCAACAACGGGCTTTTGCTCCGCTGTTGTCATCATTACACAAAACGATGTCCTTCAAGTTTTATCCTCAGATCCATTACTGGTCTTCATAGGCTTAAAGTTATTCACTACTACGGCTTCATCTGCATACTGCATCCTCCCTTAATCCCTTGGTTTCCCTTGTGGACTAGGTCTACAGCTTCGGATACAGCACTTCCGAGGTTAAGTTGCTTCGCTTGTTGTTAAAACGACCATCTAAATACCTATGACTTTGACTAATCTTTGGACGTTCCCACTTTTCGCAAGGTTATCCGTCATACATACCAACACTGGTTCACTTCCGTTCCGTTCCAACAGCCGCCATCAGCTTCCTTCAGACCCTTTCGTCACCGAAAACGCCCTTGCCTACAGCTTGTCTTCCCGTTAGTTAGGTGACAGGTCTTTCTTTCAAGACCATTAGCTAGGCAACATGCCTCGCAAACAAAAAAGCCCTCACTTGGAGGGCTCGAATCCATTATTCAAAATTCATCTTAGTGATCTTATTCTTTTTCTGCTTCAAGCAACGCATTAATATTGATAGCAGGAAATACAAATGGCTTCAGTCCTGGCTGAGTTGTAAGCAGAGTGACTTGTGATCTAAGAAACGGGAACATTATTGCTATCGCATTCTTGCTTAATAGCATATTCTTAATATCACTAGATAAGTCTTCTGGAACACTAAAAATGCCTACTAAGGTCAGTGTAAGTTTGAATTTTTCGCTTTGAGGCGAAGAGAGGGTGACATCTAGTTTAACACCACGTTCAGAATCACTTTTTACTGCTTCAGAATGCTCAATATTAATAGACAGTTCATCGTATTCTACTTCATCCTCATTCCTCTCGAACTGGAATTTCTCGAAATAAAGGTTTTGTTAATTATGCCAATTCTTTACGGATATAATCCACCACTGCTTCAGATCCCCCATCAACGGCAACTTGCATGATACCGGTGCCCACAATGATTCCCTCCGCGAACTGGGAGAGATATTCCACATCCTTTTTGGTTCTGACACCGAAACCTACAGCTAGCGGCAGATCGGTATAGCTTTTAACTTCCTCCAAAAAGGCCGTAACCTGCTCGCCAAACTTGCCCTGCTTGCCGGTCACCCCGGAATAGGAAACACAGTAAATAAAGCCACTCATATCCTTAACGATATCTGCGATCCGTGCGTGACTATGCTCGGAAACCAGCGGAATCAGAGAAAGGACTGGCCCCTGGCTATTAGCCGTTTGTATGGCTTCTACCAAATTTTTTCTATGCTCCAATGGCATATCCGGTACAACTAGTCCGTCCACACCGCTTTTCTTGCACTGATTGGCAAACCGCTCCTCACCATAGTTCAGAATGGTATTGTAATAAACTAGAAGCACGATCGGTTTTTCCGTATCCACCCTCAGGGTCTCAACCATGGAAAAGACTTTATCCGGTGTCATACCCGCCGCCAAGGCTCTGGTGGCCGCCGCCTGCAGTACCGGGCCATCCGCCAGGGGATCGGAGTAGGGAAGCCCAAACTCCAGCAGGCCTACACCTGCATCTAGCATCTCCTTGGCCAACGCCACGGTATCACCGATGGCGGGA
>DAOUPV010000070.1 GCA_030625965.1 Clostridia bacterium | reverse complement strand
AAGTATCAGTTTGGTAGTCTAATTTGACTCGTTACTTTTACTCATTACTCTTTCGAGTATGGTTTTGCTTTTTTTCGATTCATTAATTGAATCGGGCATGTATTTGTTATTCACTGTTCAGTTTTCAAAGACCAAATGTTCTGCGCCACATCCGTTGTGTCCGTGGCACAAGTAGTATAATACTAGTTCGAGGCCCCAGAGTCAATAACTATTTCAAGTTTTTTTGACAGATAGTCATTTTTTATAACAGTGGCTAAAAACTCCACTGACTACAAACAAAATACTGTCTATCTAGCTACCATCTGCACATGGATAAAGGGACGAACTGAGCACTGCCTGCTCAGTTCGTCCCTTAAGATATAGTGGGGTCTTTCTAATTATGTCATTCCCGTTGCTGCTACTTTTGGTTATGTCATTCATGATGCTAATTTTGATTATGTCATTATGATGCTACTTCTATATTATGTCATTCATGGTGCTACTTTTATATTATGTCATTCATGGTGCTATTTTTATATTATGTCATTCATGGTGCTATTTTTATATTACGTCATTCATGGTGCTACTTTTGATTACTGCACTTAGTTATTCTTCCAATTGCTAACCCACTCATCAAATTGTCCTAAATACTCATTTCCACTGAAGTTGTATACAAATCCATTTCTGGCAATCGTAATAATTTCATCTTCAGTGAAGTTGAAAAGCTCGGTTATTCTCTCATAGTTTTCAATCAGATTCATCGGCAAGAAACAAGGATCATCGGAATTGACAGTCACTTTGATGCCTGCATCATACAACTTTCTGATCGGATGTTTTTCCCATTTATGCAAACCGAGTGACACATCGGAGTCGGGACAAATCGTCATGGGCATCTCATGTTCAACTAGATACTTCACCAACTCTTCATCCTCATAGGCCATACTTCCATGGTCGATTCGTTGCACATCACAACCTTTGATGGTATCCCAAATTTGTTCCGGTCCACCTTCCCAAGCATGCGCCGTTCTATTAAACCCATATTCTTTAGCGATGCGGTATGCCTCTGCATGGTTGCTTGCCGGAAAGCCAATTTCAGCCATATCCAAACCGACGGCAACAATGGGTAGCCTATCCTTAAACTTTGCGAGTTCATGAACAAAGCTGACACTATCTTCTGAACTAGAGGTGCGATCTATCTCAGCAATAAAGCGGATGTCTACTCCATGTTGCTCCATTGCTATCTCGCGACCCTTAGCAAAACCATTGACAACTGTTTCTAGTGCTACACCACGGGCTCCGTGAGCTGCCTGAAAAGTGAACATGCCTTCACGATAAATAATATTCTGCATCTTGGCATTTTTAGCACATTCAACAACCACCTCCGTATAATCTTCCTCCGTCTGAAGCACTGACATGGCAGTCAGCCAAACATCAAGAAATTTATCCAGGTCCTCGTAGTCTACAGCAAAGTATTGTTCCTCTACCTCTTCTACCGTAGTTGCTGGTATATCTACATTATTCTTTTTTGCTAAACGTAGAAATACTTCTGGTGATACAAAGGATTCGAGGTGACAGTGATACTCCGGTTTAGGAATTTCACAGATCAACCTTTTAAGTCTTGCTTCCATAACTGCTATTACCTTCCTTCTACCTTTCCGTATTGTGAATTCTCAGTTAACGTTCGGAACATACTACAGGAATTAAAATGACGCTATGCCTTATTTTCCATCGGCTGTTCCCGCACTTCTGCTCCAGCTTTGGTCACTTTCGCTATGACGTAATAGATGATACAAGATACGAAGAATCCAGGAAGAATCGCACCGATGTTACTCATTCCAAAATTAATACCTTGCAGCACGAAGTTCATGGCAATACCAAGACCCCAAGCTAGGAAAGCAAATTTGTTAATTCCATTCTTGTACCAGTATGGACCGTTTTTCGTGCCAATCTTATCCATATCGTACTGTTTTTTTCTGATGAGGTAGAAATCCACTATAAGAATAGCAGCCAACGGCGGTACTAGAATACCCAAGAAATTCAACCAACCCATGAATGTATCTAGGAAGCTACCAACATAAACCGGTACCCAAGACAACACTAAGGCAGCTAAGCCCCAGAACCAGGTATTTCTGCGTTGATCCAACTTAGGCTTAATATTCAAATTGGTCATAACTGCAATATAAATTGATATCAGATTTGTAGTAACGGTAGCCATGATGATGATCAATAGAGCAACCCAACCCAAACCTAATGATGCAGCTACGCTTGAAGGATCAGCGAAGTTTGGATCGAAGGTTCCAGTCGTAATAGCCGCTGCGATAACACCCATTGTTCCAATGAAAGCGAACCAATAAAATGCTACTGTAGCACCCAACATTGGGGCAATTGTCGCCGCTGCTCTGGTTTTGGTATATCTGGTGAATTCAGCAATGCAAATCACCCATCCGAAACTAAAAGCTGCTACAACGTCTACTGCGTTACCCACAGGTATCCTAGTGCTCGCATCAGGTTGCCAAGCTAAAATTGTAGAAATCGACATGGTCTTAAGAATGGCCACTGTCATCCATACACTAAGAATGACCATGGCTATAACCACGACTCTCTCAGCTATCTTAATAGATCTTGAACCTGCAATTAACACGACAGCCAGCGCCAAAATCGCGTTGATTGAAGCACCAAGAATCATTACCCATGCCGATCCCGGTTCACCATACGCCGGCCAACCAAAGAAACCTGCAAACAGATAACTCATCGGAATGGCTGCGAAAAAGTTGGCAACCGCCGCCCAGCCGACATTGGAAATGATATTTACTACAGATGGGGCTACACTACCCCTGATTCCCAAAGGAACCCTTGTAAGACCCATGGTTGTCGTTGTCACCTTGTACCCCATGAACCCGATAAGTGCTAATACTAAATATACAATCGGATTGACCAAAATAGTTACTCCGAATGCGTTCACTACTCCACTGGCAGCAATAATGCCCCCTGTCCACCATACAGTCGGATGACAGTTAGCACCAGCCCAGGTCGCGGTCATATCCCAAAATCCGATATGTCGCCCATCCTCGGGCACTCGTTCTTCAACACCATACTCTCTTTGACTCATGATTATCCCCCTTGCTTAAATTTATATTTCATAGCCTTCGGGCCCGAAAACTCATACCACAACTTTAACTGACCAACACCACATCAGTTGATGTAGGTGCTTCACAGTAAGATGATGTCCTTAGCAGAGGTCGCCTTGTGTAGTGCCCCCCATTAGTTTTCTTCTAATCTACATTACTTCTATATACATTGTAGCCCGCCGCGCCAAAGAATAATATTGATGCTTGCATGAAACGAGAGTCCTGTACTTGTGCACCTGCACATACATTATATTTTTCTTTCTAGATAGCAATATAGTACTTGCTTATAATGACCTTTCACCTCTCAAATATGCAAAAAGCCAGCGCAATTCGCACTGACTTTTTATAGTTCTCATTCATCATTTTCGGTTTCCTTCAGACATAAGCGGGGCGATCATCAGAGCTGTTCCCATATTGACCAACCCTTCCATCGTTTTCAGATTCACCTGACACAATTTTTCAATGAGCTGTATCCTGTAGAGTATGGTATTCCTGTGAAAATGTAGCTCACTGGCAGTAGCACCACAACTGCAACCATTATCCAAATACGTCCTTAATGTCGTTATCAGATCTGAATCGTGATTCTCATCATAACTCTTCAATGGCAGATAATAGTCGTTATAGAAACGTTCCATCTCTTTACTCAAATTCGTATATGATATTATCCTATACAGGTTTAGTTTTTGAAAATCCGCTACATTCAGCCCTTTGGCCTGTCCAATCCGTACCGCATGCTTCGCCTCTTCATAGCTTTCTGCATAATCCTCATAATTGACACATCGTCCAATACCCAGAGTGAATTTCCCCTCGGCATACCGGTAGTGCAACGACTCGTATATTCCTTGGACTACCTTGTCAGCTACGCCGAAAGACTCTTCTATCAAAATCACAATACTCTTGCCATATTCCCCTACAACAGCCAACCTATTATATTCTGTAAAGAAATGATTATTGATCTTTTCAATGATTTCGTCACCACTGATACCTGATTGTTGCAGTACCACCACATAAGCCCGATCCGGCAAGACCAGATTGATCGCCTGGGATTTTTGTATGGCTTCATCCCAGTCACGCTTGCCACCACTCATTAGCAGATTGATCATTTCTGCCTTTAGCCTCTGCTCATCCGCCTGCATTTCATAAAGCTTCTCACTCACAAGATCGAACCAGTAAGCTGTAATTCTCAGAAGACTGTAATCGCTCTCATCAAAAGGTCTATCTCGTTTAATAAGCCATATATAGCCAATTTTCTCTTTGTATGCTAATTTTGCTACTGCACATTCCCTATTCTCTCCATCGTAAAAAACTTCATATTTTCGGATTTCTTGTTCATAGGTATCTATGGCATTCTTGGTAACTATGATCTCAGATTCACCCCAAGCCCGGTCATAATCAAAATTCTCAAACGGGATATTCTGGGGGCATTGCATCTTTTCATAACCATAAATGATGATTACATCAAAACCAGTCAACTTATATAGTAATTCAGAAGTACCATATAGACCCTTATCATTTACAATATTATTAAAGTAGTAATGCACATCATTCTGATCTATGAATTCATTTTTGCGATGACAAAAGATATGACTCCTAATTTTGTCAACAATATCACTATAATAGAAATTATCCGAAAGAATGATGATGGGGATTGCCAAATGATCCGCTTTCTCAATTACAACCTCCGGGAGACCCTCGGGAAGCAAGTTCGATTTCAGGCCGATTGCCCCTACATTCAGTTTTGCTAGTTCATCCATCAAGGGCAAGAATTTTTCAGCATTTCCCTCAATCTTGTCAGATGTGTATAGTACGAATGCTTCATCTTTAACATTTTTCAGATTATATGTTTGATCCAATATGTTGGCTGCAGAAATCTTGTTATTTATACCACTTCTTCCAGCAATAATCTCTGCACCGTGAAAAGTGTCCAGTGTCATTAAGTCTTCAAGATAAAATCTCATAGTAATACCATCCTCTTCGACTAGCAAATACATTTACTATAGACTACGGATAATCCATTCTTATCTAAACAAATCTTACCATATTCAAACTCCCAGAGCCTAATGGTTAGCATCCAAAAAGATCCATAACTACTTTTCCCAAACAGTTGCGGCCACTGTTCCCAGTGGCCGCGTTGATTTTATACTTAAAGTTGTTCTTCCATTTCCTTTTCAACCGCATCCACAATCTTCTTGTACCCTGTACAGCGGCAGAGATGGCCGGACAACGCCACCCTAATTTCATCCCTTGTGAAGGACTGCTTCTTATTAGCCAAAGCCGTTGCTGAAAGCACGACTCCCGGGGTGCAGAATCCGCATTGAACGGCACCCTCTTCAACGAAGGTTTTTTGCATTGAAGACATTTCTCCATCCTCACCCAAACCTTCTACGGTTACGATATCCTTGCCATCTGCCCAGATGGCAAGATAGATACAGGAATCGACGGGGGTACCGTCAATCAACACCGTGCAAGCACCGCATTCCCCAACTGAACATCCTCTTTTGACACCAGTAAGATTGAGTCTCTCCCTCAGGACATCCAACAATATTTCGCCTGATTCCACTTTCAGCGTTTTTCTTTTTCCATTTATCTGGAAGCTGATTTCTTTTAGCATCCTGCACCTCCAACTTCTGCCAGAGCCTCTTCGATCGCCCTTTGGCTCAAAGTCTTGACCAGATGCTCACGGTACTCCTTCGAAGCTCGCCATGAGGTCCTGGCCTGGGCAGCCAATACAGCTCGCTCCCCAATCCCCTGTAATGTTTCTTGGTTCACTTCTTTCCCGATCGCGTAATCCTCTGCCTCATGGCAGCGTCTCGGTGTCGGTCCGGCTACGCCAAGTCCGATACGCAAGTCTTCAATAATACCTGAGCTATCGACTCTACAGACTGCAGCCACACCCAATGTGGCGATATCCATAGCGTTCCTGACAGTGAACTTAATATATTTTCCGCAAAAGCCCTCATAGTCCTTGGCTTCAACTTGGATGTCTATCAGCAATTCATCTGGCTTCAGATCCACCTTGCCCGGGCCCATATAAAAGTCTTCGATGGGTACGATTCTGGTTCCTTCAATACTCTCCAGATATAATCTGGCATTAAGCGCGAACAACGTGGATGCGCTGTCGGCTGAAGTCGCACCATTGCAGACATTGCCCCCGATGGTGGCCGTATTACGGATCTGTGGTCCTCCCATGGTAATGGCCGCATTGGCCAGAACTGGAATATATTCCTGCATCAATGCACTCTGGTTAATCTGACTGAAAGTAGCCATGGGACCGATGTGCATGGTGCCATCCTTGGTCTTTTCGATTCGGTCCAGTCCACCAATGCTTCTTAGGCTCAGGATATCTACATCCTGCAGGTTGCCACCGTGCATCTTGATTAGCACATCGGTTCCTCCCGCGATAACAACCAAGCTGGAATTCTGATGCAGCATGGATATGGCCTGGGATACGGTTTCTGGTTCATAATGATTGTTTATTCTATACATTATTTCGCCTCCCATGTCTTCACGAGACCTTCAAACACCCGTTGAGGTGTCAAAGGGATCTCGTTGTATTCGATATCTAATGCATTTACTACAGCGTTACGGATGGCAGGAGCCACGGAAATCACAGCTGGCTCACCCAATGATTTGTGACCATAGGCTGTTGAAGGCTCAACTGTTTCCACAAAGACCACATCGATTTCCGGCATATCCATCATGGTCGGTACCTTATAGTCCAAAAGATTGTCATTGAGCACCCGACCCGATTTTGGATCGATAAGCATCTGCTCTGACAGAGCATAGGCCAGACCCATGGATACTCCACCTTCAACCTGGCCTTCGGCCTGTTTATGATTGATGATGGTACCTGAGTCGTGGATAGCCCAGACCTTTTTCAGATTGACTCTTCCAGTTATCGAATCCACTTCCACATCGGCGAATACTGCACCGAAAGCCATAGGATTGTTCGTCGCCTTATGATATACCTCATGGCTGATAGCCAAGGGATTGTCATGATTATAGTAGGCGTTCATAGCCGCTTCCTTGATTTCGATTACTTGCTTGCCATTGTCTTTTTCCAGAATCCAACCATCTCTGACCATCAGCGATGCGGCGTCCAATTCCATTAATTCAGCCGTATAGTTCAGTAGAGCATCTCTGCATTTCACAGCCGCTTTGTGTACTGCTGCTCCCGTCATATTGGTCTGGCGCGAAGCGTAGGCGCCGAAGTCGAAGGGGCAGATATCCGTATCTACTGCGATAACTTTTACTCTTTCGTAAGCGATGCCCAATTCCTCAGCCGCAATCTGGGCCATAACGGTATCACTACCCTGGCCGATTTCCGCCGCCCCAATAAAGAGAGTGGCCGATCCGTCCTCGTTTAATTTGATCCTGGCGCCAGCAATTTCTTCGTTGAAGGGGTATGTGTTACTTTGGTAGGAGAAACAGGCCATACCCAATCCTTTTTTGATGACTTCACCAGATTCGGCAGACTCCTCATGTCGCTTTTTCCAATCCGACATATTCTTACCGGAATTTATGCATTCTTCTATACCACAAGAATCTATCGTGTAAATTACACTGGGATCCTTGTGGCCTAATTTGACAACATTATTAAGTCGCAATTCAATGGGATCCACATTCATTTGCCTGGCGATGTTATCCATATGGGATTCCATGGCAAAGTTCAGCTGGGAAATCCCGTAAGACCGCATGGCCGAGGCGACCGGCATGTTGGTATAGACCGTCTCGCCCTTGAAGGATAGGTTCTCTACTGGATACAGAGTGGGAAAATGGGATGACATGTTCCAAACCACGCAATGCCCGTGAGCAGCATACGCTCCAGTATTAGACAGAATCTCCATACCTCTAGCCGTAATCTTGCCCGCCTTGGTAACACCTGTCTTCAACTTGATGATGGCGGAATGTCTGGTCACGGTAGAAACCATATTTTCTTCTCTGGTGAATTCCAGTTGCACCGGCCGTTTGGTCTTGATGGCCAGCATGGCAGTAATTGGCTCTAAGGTCACATCTTCCTTGCTACCGAATCCACCACCCACATAGGTCTTCAGGACACGGATGTCCCCTATTGGAAGGTCCAAAGCCTGCGAGAGGATCCGTCTCAGGTGAAACGGGACCTGAGTTGCCGAATGAACGACCAATCTTCCGGTATCCTCGAAATAAGCCTTAGAAATATGGGTCTCAATGGGGCAGTGCTGCACGATGGGCAGTTTGAACTCATCCTCAACAATCATATCCGCCTCAGCAAAGCCCTTCTCCATGCTTCCGATTTCAATGAAGTGGTCTTCCTGCAGATTTCCAGTTCCTGCATGGATTTCAGCCGATGAATTCTGGGCAAACATGTCCCTGGCTGTTTCCATAGAGAGAACCGCCGGCAACTCCTCATAGTCCACCTTGATTAGTTTGACGGCCTGCTCAGCGATTTCTGGTGTTTCCGCCGCAACGGCTGCCACATAATCGCCTACGAATCTGACCTTCTTGTCCAGGATATACTGGTCCTGGGGACTGTCATCCGGATACGGGTGTCCAGCCTGACAGTATTGCTTCCTGGGCACATCCTTCCAAGTAAGTACGGCATGAACGCCAGGTAGCTTCTCTGCCAAGTCCGTCTGGATGCTCTTGATATTGGCGTGCGCCTTGGTGCTCCAGACAATCTTGCCGTAAAGCATACCATCCATCTTGATATCTGCAATATATTTTGCTTTGCCGGTCACTTTGGGCTTGGCATCAAATCTGACTCTTTTCTTGCCGATATGCTGATACTCGGTTTTGCTTTCGTCCTTGGACGCATTGACCACGATCTCCAAACGGCTTTTTTCTTTCAATCCGACGTTGGCCGGATTGCTATCTTTTTCATGCATGTCATTTCCTCCGAATTAAAGGTTACTGTAAATTTTTTCCACTTCAGCGTCTGCCTGTGCTTTTACCTTTTCCTCGTCAATTCCCAACAGTTGGCCGTCTCGGTAGACGATCTTGCCATTTACCATGGTCAGTTTCGCCGGTCGGCTGTAGCCAATCGTTCCCAGGAATGAAGCCGGGTCTAGAATCGCACCAGCATATTCCAACTTATTCACATCTAAGGCGAATAAATCGGCAGCCTTGCCCACTGTCAGAGATCCGATGTCGGTCCTACCCAAGATCCTGGCACTACCATTGGTGCCCAGCTTCAAGATCTCATAGCCGGTCGGCGCTTGGGTGCTGGAGTTCAATCGGTGTAGCAAATAAGCCACCCGAATATCCGCCAACAGATTGGATGAGTCATTGCTACCGCAACCATCCACAGCCAATCCCAGTGGTACATCATGCTTTAGCATTAATGGTACCTTGCAGATACCGGATGAAAGCTTCATATTGGATACCGGATTGTGGGACACACCGGTCTGAGTTTCTCCCAGGAAGGCAACTTCTTCGTCTGTAAAGTGGATACCATGGGCATACCAGACGTCCGGTCCGGTAAAGCCACATTCGTGGGCCCAGGCCAACGGGCGATTGCCGTAGGTTTCTAGACAGTAGTTTTCTTCATCGATGGTTTCACAGAGATGGGTATGCAAACGCACGCCTTTGTCCCTGGCCAGTCTAACGGACTCCACCATGACTTCCGTATCCACAGAAAACGGAGAGCAAGGAGCAACCGTAACTTGTCTCATCGAGAAATCATTCGCATCATGATAGGTATCGATGAGACGTTCGCAGTCGTCAATGAACTGCTTGGTGGTTTCTCCCAATTCATCGGGAGGAAGGCCTCCGTTCTTCTGGGTACGGGTGAAACAGCTTCTACCAGCATTGAAGCGGATGCCTAGTTCCCCGGCAGCTTCCATCTGGCGATCTATCAAATCTCGCCCTTTTCCTTGTGGAAATGCAAAATGTTGATCAAAGTTAGTAGTACATCCATACTTCAACAATTCTCCCATCGCTACCTGAGAACTGAGGTAAACAAATTCCGAATCGACATTCTTCCATACCTCGTAGAGATACATCAGCCAATCGAACAGCTCATAGGACTGGATTTCCGGTATGTTCCTAGAGAAGGCCTGTAGCATGTGGTGATGTGTATTGATCAGGCCGGGGTAAATGAACAGATCTTTGGCATCGATGATTTCGGCACCTTCCGCAGATAAGCCCTTCCCTATCTCTACTATAGCATTGCCATCAACCAGAATATCCTCACCATATAGTACACGGTCCCCAACATCGCAAGTGATAATAGTTTTACAGTTCTTAAACAGTGTTTTTCCCATTCAAAATTCCTCCATCCTTTGAAAATAGCCCGCTGATATCAGCAGGCTTAGTTTTATTTTGTGACAGGTGGTTGCGGACTGTCATATATTTCATTTTTATGTTAAATCATTTTCATATTTAAGGTATCCGGGCCACACCTCTACTTCGGTGTGGCCCGCACACCCAGGTCATATGTATAAGACTTCTACTTGACCTTGTTCAATCCCTTTTATGTTGTAGAACTAACTGAGGTGATCCAGCAGGACTTCCTCGCCCCATTCGATCATAGCTTTATCGCGCAGTGAAACGTTCATTCTGGCGATTTGGGCATCTGCATCGTATTCTTTTATCTCTTTGATGATACACTCTACCTTACGTCTACCCTTGCACAGCACTTTACTGCCCCATTCCAGGTTGCCCAGCGAGTGTCTGGCTGATTCGTCAATGTATATGGCGTCTTCTTGCGCAGAGTCATCATAGTAACGAAGTACTCTTACATTTCTGTTATCCATTTATAGTTCCCCCTATACGTAATCGTAGCGAACCGGTACATCCAATTTATCCTTGAACCGGTCGACCAGATAACAGATCACTGCAACGGAAACATAACCGATGGTTATGCCTACCGGTCCGGCATTGAATCCGAGCAGCGGTGAATGCAGGATACCGAAGAAGGTGAATGCGGCTGCGATCAATGAGATGTTGCCCGCCGCCTTCAGGTTCCTGTCAATGACAAAGGCGATGATTGCCGCCCACATCATACCGGACAGAACCGCTCCATAGTTCAAGGCTTCGATGCCTTTCCAAATAATACCGGCATCAAGCAATGACTGCGATATCTCTGGGGTAATCTCGAATATGCCTACAGACATCAGCGTGCTGGATATCTGAGTATAGGCATAGTTGGCAATGTGAGGCAGCATGGCGATGCCGATGGCAGCCGCATGTCGTCTCGGTGTGTCAACAAAGGCCTGAGCCGTAATGGTCAGTGCGCACCATAGGAATACGATCGCCACGATAACTGTGGGAATCAGGTTGTAAAGCAGTGCGAAAAAGCCGAATATGGCTGTTAAGAAGAACAGTAGTCCGGATACCCATGCGAAACCGATACGGCAACCGGCCTGTTTCAGTCCCGGGTGTCCCATCCATACAGTGTTGGGGCAAACGCCGCCGAACAATGCGCCGATCATGGTAGCTACGCCGTCAGCAAACTGAGCTTCACCTACATTGTAGTTGTCGCCTGCCGCTTGGGCACTTTCCACGTTGTCCAT
>DAOUPV010000098.1 GCA_030625965.1 Clostridia bacterium | reverse complement strand
CATGAAGGAACGGTAGAGCTTGATATACATATATTCGGAGAAATACTTGATGATCTCCGGATAAATCTGATCGGTCTTCAATGTCAGCACCGGCAGAGACAGTTCCTCAGCCAATTGCAGCAGATCCTCCGGATACCCCGGCTCAAATTCATATTCATAGATACCCAACGCCGCCGCACCTGTATCCTTCAGGTTCTGTAGCAGCTCGCGCCTCTTTACCTGGTTCTCAAAATTATTGGCCCATCCGGATACGATGACCAGCGAGCTCGGAACCTGAAACTGCATATAGTCATATTGGGAGTCCACCACATTGATGTATTCCACCACGTTGTCCGTGCCGGAAAACCCGGCGATGACTCTGGACTCCTTAAAATAATCCGATCTTTTGATTTCTCTGAAGGGGATGCGCATTGTATAGTCCTGCCCTTTCTGTTGATAATTCGTACAACAAATAGTATATTCTACCTTTTCCGCTAAAGTCCTGTTATTACACACTGACAGAAAGCATAGCTCAACCCATGAACGTTAAATTTTCTCGATATAACAGAGAGATATTCGCCATATATGCAAATTTTATATTGGTTTTTAGCGAAATACAGAAAATCTTTTTTAGTAATTTCTATATCTTTTTCACTAATCTTAGCTTCATTTGCATAATTTTCATAATAGTTTAGCTAATTCCTTGATATTGCCCTAATTTGATCAAAGAAGATAAGATCAAAATCACGCTACTAGATAAACCGAAAAGTAAATTCCAGAAGTACTATTCATAGGCAGAGGACCACTGACACAGTTGAGCAAAATACTAGATCCCCTTTAAAGAGAAATGGCGGAGTGAATACTCCGCCATTTCTCTTTAACATTTCAATTCGATATTCATTTCTTACACTTGTCTAACTTTTACTCGAACTCCTGTGCCAAACCTTCCACATGCTTGGAAGCCTTGAGCAGTAGCTCTCTGCCTACGGCGTCAACCCAGTCGTGGGTTTCCTTCTCGTCGAGGGTGGTCAAGGTACTGTTTTTGACTACTACTTCTCCGTTAACCATGACCGTGTCTACCATTCTGGCATCGCCAGAAAGAACAATGGTGGATACCGGATCGTACTTGCCGCCGGCGTACTGCATCTGGCTCCAGTCCATCAGAACCAAATCGGCAGCCATGCCTGGTGCCAGGTAGCCAATGTCGTCACGGCCCAGCACTCTGGCGCCGCCTACAGTAGCCATCTCCAGCACGTCCTCGGTGGTCATACCGCCGCCCCGCTCGTGAGCCATCAGCTGGTGGGCCAGGTAAGCCACACGCATCTCCATGATCATGTTGGAATCGTTGTTGCTGGCAGCGCCATCCACGGCTAGACCTACGCTGCCGCCCAGTCTTCTCAGCTCCGGAATCCGGGCAACCCCGTTGTTTAAGAACATATTGGACTTGGGACAGTGGGCCACACCGGTTCCGGTCTCCGCGAAGAGCTCCAGATCCGAATCCTCAAACTGAACACAGTGGGCGTAATAGACGTCCGGACCCAACAGGCCCAGCTTCTTCACGTATTCCACCGGCTTCAGGCCGTACTTATTCTTGGTGTCAATTAGCTCGAAACGGCTCTCACAGAGGTGTGAATGCCAGTGGCCGCCATATTTACGGGCCAGTGCCAGTGATTCCACCTGTACCCGCTCCGTGGAGTCCAGTCCGTGCCAGTCCGGGGATACCCCCAACCTGCACATGGAGAACTTAGAGAGATCATGGTAAGTCTTGAACAGACGTTCAGAATCCTGAAGCACGTCATCCTCATCCTCAGCCAAAATGTCCGGAATATCCGAACCCTGGGACATGCCCAGTGTCATGCTGCCCCGGGTGGGGTGGAAACGCATGCCCAATCTGGCCGCTGCCTTGATCTCGGTGTCAATGAACTCGTTCTTGTAGGGCTTGTCCTTAGGGAAGGCGAAGTGCAGGTCGTTCGAAGTCGTACAACCCGTCTTCAAAAGGTCTCCCAGTCCCACGTAGGTGGAAGCTTCCATCACTTCCGGAGTCATCTCCATGGACAACGCATAGATGATGTCCAACCAGGGCTCCAGATTGATGTTGTTGCAGATATGGATGTTCCTGGCCAATGACTGCCAGCAGTGGTGATGGGTGTTGACCAGACCCGGTATGATGACCTTGCCCTTGGCGTCGATGATCTGATCTACGCCCTCGTCGGAAAGATCCTTTCCGACCTCTTTTATTTCACGCCCCTCGATCAGGATGTCGGCATACTTAAGTCTCTTCTTTTCCGCGTCCATGGTGATGATCCAGTCCGCATTTTTTATTAGAATTCTTTTTTCCTTTTTATTTTCCATAGTATTCTCCATTAAGATATTTTACTCCAGCTCATTCATGCAAAATATTCAAGTAACCTTCAATCTGACACGCGTATCTCTAGGCGCTCTTTTCCTCACCCTCATCCAACATGTCCTTGTAGTCCTTGTTGGAGACCGCCAACTTGGCGATAGCGTAGTAGATGACACCAGTAATACCCATGCTAGGCAGTACCGAACCGATGAAGCTGGCACCGAAGCCGATATCCCTCAGGTAGAGGTAACTGACGGCACCCAGTATCCAGGCCACGATCGCATAGCCGTTGACACCGTTCTTGTACCAGTAGGGGCCATCCTTCTTGCCGATCAGGTTGATGTCGTACTTGCCCTTACGGATCAGGTAGTAGTCCACGATCATGATGGTGGCCAACGAAGGAAGTGTCGCACCCAGATAACCCAGGAATACCTCGAAGGTATGGTAGAAGCTTCCTACCATGATGGGTACGATACCCACCAGCACGGTAAGCACACCAGTCAGGTTGAGGGCTTTCTTCAGCTTAAGCTTGGGGAAGATATTCATGATGGAATAAGCTCCCACATAGATGTTGATCAGGTTTGTTGATACTACGGCAAACAGGATTACAAAGAAGGCAATCCAACCCAGTCCCAACTCAGCCGCCAAACTTGAGGGATCAGAGTAGTTGGGGTCGAAGATGCCGGTACCGATGGCCACGGCGATGGTTGCCAAGGTGCCGACCATTACGAACCACCAGAGAGCTACCGTAAGTCCCAGGCCCGGGGCCACAGTAGAAGTCTTGCTGCTCTTGGCATAACGGGTGAACTCACAGGCACTGAGTACCCAACCCAAGGCGTAAGCGATCAATGCGTCCACGGCCAAACCGAATGGCATGAACAGTTCTGCGGTAGGCTGCCAAGCCAGGATATCCTGGATGTTGTAAGTCTTCAGTACCGCGAAAGTAATCCAACCACTCATAACGATCAAGAGGACCGCGAGTATCTTCTCGCCGATGGCGATGGATCTGGATCCGGATACTGATACGAAAGCGATGGACAATACACCGTTCAGGATAACTCCGAAAACCATAACTCCTGTGCTGCCCGGTTCACCGTAGACCGGCGTACCGATCAGAGCCGCGAAGATATAACTCATGGTGATGGCGCCCAGGAAGTTACCTACCGCCGACCAGCCGATGGCCGAGAGACCGTTGATGACACCGGCAATGTTACTGCCCCGTATGCCCAATGGCACTCTGGAGATACCGATGGTGGTGGAACCCACCTTGAAGCCCATAAAGGCGATCAGTGCGATAATAATAGATGATACCGGTGCTACCAGCAGGTTCACCTTCAGTGCAACCGTGAATCCGGCAGCGGCAATAACCCCGCCGATCCACCAAGAAGCCGGATGGCAGTTGGCGCCCATCCAGACAGCAGCCATGTCCCAGAAACCGTAGTGACGGTCCGCTATAGGGACATATTCCTCAATCCCGTAATCTGTTTTGTTTTCTGACATATTCTACTCCTCTACTCCGCAACCCGAACTCGATTCGGGTGCTAACAATATGAATAAGCTTATGTCACAGATTTCTCCCTCGCCCTCCTTGCTACCTTTGTAGCGACTGCGAAGACAGAAGAAGCTTTTGCATAATATGAAATCAGTTACACAATAGCCGGAAATAGGCGTCAAAAAAGGCGGTCCCACAGAAGTGGTTCCGCCCCAAACAACATTTAAGCATTAATATTTCTATCCCACTGGCAATACTTCAGGTCTCCTCTTTCAAGTCTCCCCAACGTTTACTTCTCTTCGAACGCTTCTCTTAGGGTTCTGCACGAATCCTCGAAAGGTGCCCATCGTTCATTCGCCGCGTCCCCCTCTGCCTCCATAAGAACGCTCAGTAATTCCAGTTCAGACCGCATCCGTTCATAGGAATCGATTCCCAAAAGAACCGTATCCACATGCCCCTTATCCGTGATATAAACCGGCTTCCCTGAGTCCTTGCATACCTTAGCAATATCACTGTAACTACCACTTACTTCCAAAGCTCGACAAATCGTAACCACATCACCAATCCTCCAGATTCATATTATTCGTCTGTTAATATGGGTTTTTCAACAATGATGCTATCTTTCAGTGCGACTGCACCGCAGTCTTTTCCATAACCAGATATTTAGTTATTTCTAATGCCTAATCTTTCTTCTCACCCTGCCCCTGCTGCATAAATCGGTAGATATCCAGTGCCATGCTCATCTCCAGGCGCACCTGGGGATCCGTGAACTCCTTGCCGATGAGATCCTCCACCTGGTGGATACGGTACTTGACCGTATTCAGGTGCACGAAGAGGGCCCTGGCCGCTTCGGTATAACCCCAGAGGCTCCGCTCATACATGTCCAGCGTCTGCAGTAGCTGTGCACCATTCTCGGTATCATAGACCTCTACCGGCTCGATATACTCCGCCATGATTCGCTGCTCTTCCCTAGTCCCGATGATGGTGCCGAAGTAGCGCAGCACTCCCAGTTCTTCGAAGGCCGCATAAGGGACGGTACCCCGTCTGCTTGTCCAGTGCACCGCCAGCTTGGCGTCCTGCAGGCTGTTCGGCAGATCATCCTCCACTACATAGGAACCGATGCCCACATAGAGCGGCTCACTCCCCGTGAAGAAATAAGCACCTTGCTCGTGCAATGTCTGCACCATATGCATAACCTTGGACAGGTCCTGGCAGTCAGACAACAACAATACCATTCCGTCCTGGTAGTTGCCCAGCAGTACATTGCCCGGCACCAACCGGTTCTCTCCCAGACAGTGTCTGACCACGCTGTAGAACGGTGAGTAGTTCTTCTCGGGCAGATTCTTGGAAAACCAGAGCACCCGTCCCCTCCCCTCGTACAGGGATGACTTGGGATGGTCGGGCTGCTTCTCCTCCAGCAGGTAGGTAATGGCATCCATGTTCTCCCGCATGAAAGAATACTCTTTCTTCTCGAATTCCAGATAGAGGGCCTTGTAAGCCATGTAAAAGAGTCTTACATCCTGCACATCCAACTCCTCTTCATAGAAGAGCCAAAAAGCCTTGACCAACTGGTTGTTCTCCAGTTCGTGGAAGCCGAACCAGTTTACGGTCCGTTCTCCCAGGTCCAGCTGATAATGGAAGAACTCCTTCAGCTGTTCCTGGTGCGAATCCATATAGGGGCGCATCAGCCAATGTTCCTGATTCTCCACTACAGACTGAATCAGCGCATTGTGGCTGGGGTACTTCTCATCATAGTACTGGATAAAGACCTTGCTGCCGGCCGTCTCCGAGAGCTTCTTGCCGATGCACAAAAGCTTGTTGTCCCGGTAGCAACGGTAGAACTGATCCTGGATCTCATCCTTGAACATGAATGTTCCGAGAGCCTCGATATAGATGTTCTCTGAGAAGAAACGGATGGTGTCCTCTGTAGACTGGTCCTCCCTCAAGGTGATCACCGCCAGGTGCTGCTTCTCGCAACCCGCAAGCAGATCCTCGGGGTAGCCTTCGAGGAACTCAGCTGGATAGACAGCCAGGCCGGTCACCTCCAGGTCCCTCAGGTTGTGGAGAAGTTCCTGCCTTTTTCCCTCGGTCTCGAAATACTCGCTCCAGCCGGAGATGATCACCAGCGCCCCCTTCTTCTGGTAGCGCATATAATCATAGGGTGAATCGATATAGGTCACCATGCGGATGATCTGGTCTCCCTCGGTCAACCCGCATAGTATCTTGGCATCTTTGAAATAGGCCGACTTGGTCAGCTCCTTCATGGGTATCCGCATCTGCTCCCCCTTGTCTGTTAGTATCAACTATATTTTAGCATATACTCAGTTGTCATCACCAATCCAGAGCCTCGAACGCCTCAGCACATCTCCATTCTTTACCAATCCAATTTGTTCTTCCGGAACTTAACGAACCACAGGGTCGCCAAGAGATAGAACAGGCATCCCATCAAAAGGTTCACCCAGTAGCCCATATACATACCGAACAACGTCATACCGGTCAGCACCAGGATGAGGATCGACAGATAGGGATGCAAGAAGGACTTGTAGCCCTTGCCGTCCGCTCCCAGAAGCGAGTTCTTGCGGAACTTGAGCATCATGACGGCGGTCAGGATGTAGAGAAGCAAGGCAGACAGGATGGAGAAGGTGATCACCTGGTCCAGCAGACCCGTCATTCCAAACACCAAAGGAATGGGCAGCAGAAACAGGATGGCCCGGTAGGGCGTCTTATATTTGGGATGCAGCTTGGCGAACACCTCGGGTACCAGACCGTCACAGGACATGGAGTACCAGGCTCTGCAGGCATCGTGGATGCACCCGTTGGCGCTGGCCAGACAGGCCAGCAGCGTACCCATGAACATGATGCCGATGACCACCTGCTTACCGGTGGCTTGCGCCGCCGCGAACAAGGGATACACCGATACCGACAGCACATCCACCGGCAGCAGGCTGGAACAGACGAACCAGGTAGTAGTGGCCCCAATGATCAATGTCACCACGCCCAGCACAGAACCCAACGGGATGGAGCGTTTGGTG
>DAOUPV010000089.1 GCA_030625965.1 Clostridia bacterium | reverse complement strand
TTGTCCTTCAGATAGACGATGGACTCACGAATCATGGCCAGGTTCTCTTCCAGTGGTACGCCAAGAGCTTCCGTCACATGGAAATCCCAGGTCTTACCGAAGATGGTGATCACCTTGGCACCGGACTCGATGAAAGCATTGAGGTTTGCATCCTCTTCCACCTTACCGTTCGGGCGTCTGGTACTGCCAAAGGCTGCTAACGTGGCGTTCTTGAACTCCACATCTTTGGCCATCTTGAAGAACTCCAGATCCTTGGGATTGGAGCCAGGCCAGCCACCTTCTACATAGTCTACACCCAGATGGTCCAGCTTCAGGGCGATCTTCATCTTGTCCTGTACGGAAAAGCTTACGCCCTCCCCCTGGCCTCCATCCCGGAGTGTCGTGTCGTATATGGATACTCTATTCATGATACTAGCCTCCGATAATTTCACAGATGAGGTCGCCCGCTGTCTGGGTGTCCACCAACTGCATTCCCTCCTGCATGATATCAGGGGTACGGTAACCGCGGTTCAGATACTCCTCAACCGCGTCTTCGATCTTCTTGGCTGCTTCCTCATATTCAAAAGAATACTTCAGCATCATAGCTGCCGACAGAATGGTAGCCAAAGGATTGGCTTTACCTTGTCCCGCGATGTCAGGAGCAGATCCGTGCGCCGGCTCATACAGAGCCACTTCACCACCCAGGCTGGCCGAAGGCAGCATGCCGATGGAACCGGTCAGAACAGACGCCTGGTCGGTCAGGATATCACCAAACATGTTGGTGGTAACCACTACATCAAGGGATGACGGTCTCAGGATCAGCTGCATAGCTGCATTGTCTACGTACAGGTGCTCCAGAGCCACGTCGGAATACTCAGTTTCGTGCAGACGGATGACCGTCTCTCTCCATAGGCGTGAGCTCTCCAGCACGTTGGCCTTGTCCACTGAGGTAACCCTACCCTTACGGGTTCGGGCCACTTGGAAAGCCAGACGTGCAATACGTTCCACTTCCTCCGTGGTGTAGGTCATCATGTCAGTGGCCGTCTCACCGGTCTCTGTCTTTTCACGAGACTTACCGCCGAAGTAGATACCACCCGTGAGTTCACGGATGGTCAGGATGTCCACACCCTCGATCACCTCACGCTTCAAGGTTGAAGCATCGGCTAGTGCGTCGAACAGGACACAGGGCCGGACATTGGCGTATAGTTTCAATTCTTTTCTAAGAGGCAGGAGTGCTCCCACCTCAGGGCGCATTGCTACCGGCAGGCTGTCCCACTTGGGTCCGCCGACCGCGCCTAAGAGAATGGCGTCTGAAGACTTGCACAGGCTAAGGGTCTCTTCAGGAAGAGGTTTTCCTGTCGCGTCGATGGCAGCACCACCGATCAGACCTTCCGTGTACTCGAATTCGTAGCCGTAGATTTCACCGATTTTATTTAATACCTTGACCGCCTCAGGGACAATTTCCACCCCGATGCCGTCACCAGGCAATACCGCTATTTTATGCATCGTTCCTCCTACTTATCCATCTTGTTCTTCTTGATATAGTTCATCAGTCCGCCGGCAGCAATCAGTTCCTGCATGAAATCAGGGAACGGTACTGCCTGGAAGTTCTTGCCCGTAGTCAGGTCCTCGATAACACCACTGGTAGCATCGACTCTTACTTCATGACCCTCCTCAATAGCCTCGGCCGCCTCTTTAGATTCAAAGATGGGCAGTCCGATATTGATGGAGTTACGGTAGAAGATTCTAGCGAAAGATGGTGCGATTACACCAGTAATGCCCGCAGCCTTGATGCAAATGGGAGCGTGCTCCCTGGAGCTGCCACAACCGAAGTTCTTGCCGGCCACGATGATGTCGCCTTGTCCAACTACCTCGGCGAATCCTGCTCTGGCATCTTCCATGGCGTACTTGGCCAGTTCCTTGGGGTCCGATGAATTGAGATATCTTGCCGGGATGATCTGGTCCGTATCCACGTCATCCCCGAATTTCCATACTTTTCCTTGTAGAATCATTTGGATAGCACCTCCTTGGGTCCTGCAATCTTGCCTTTAATGGCGCTACATGCCGCAACCGCCGGGCTTGCCAGATAGACTTCGCTCCCAGGTGATCCCATACGACCGATGAAGTTTCTGTTGGTGGTGGCTACCGCGCGTTCGCCCTTGGCCAGGACGCCCATATGGCCTCCCAGGCAAGGTCCGCAGGTCGGGGTGCTCACGATGGCACCGGCATCTAGGAAGATGTCGAACAATCCTTCATGCATAGCCTGACGGTAGATCAGGGGTGTACCCGGAATCACGATACAACGGATGTGGGGAGCGACCTTTTGGCCCTTCAGGAACTCCGCTGCGATCCTAAGATCGGAGAGACGTCCGTTGGTGCAGGATCCGATGACCACCTGGTCAATCCTCACGTCGCCAACCTCAGAGATGCCTCTGGTGTTTTCCGGCAGATGCGGGAAAGCCACCTGGGGCTCGATCTTAGAGCAATCGTATTCGATGACTCTGGCGTACTCGGCGTCTTCGTCAGACTTGTAGATGACCGGCTCACGCTTGAAGCGACCACGTACGTATTCCATGGTGGTTTCGTCAGCCGCGATGATGCCGTTCTTACCGCCGGCCTCAATGGCCATGTTGCACATGGTGAAGCGGTCGTCTATCGGAAGATTATCGATAACCGGGCCGGTGAATTCCATCGCCATATAACGAGCACCGTCCACGCCGATGTCTCCGATGGCGTAAAGAATCAGGTCCTTGCCGCCTACGTGTGGCTGCAATTCGCCCTTGAAGACGAACTTGATGGACTCAGGCACCTTGAACCAAGCTTCGCCGGTAATCATGCCGGCCGCCATATCGGTAGAACCTACGCCAGTCGCGAACGCGCCCAGCGCGCCGTAGGTACAGGTATGGGAATCGGCGCCGATGATGGCATCTCCCGGTCCCACGATACCCTGTTCCGGCAGGATGCAGTGTTCCACACCCATCTGGCCCAGCTCGAAGAAGTGCTCGATCTCATGCTTGTGCGCGAACTCACGCACCTGCTTCACCTGTTCCGCGGACTTAATGTCCTTGTTGGGTGTAAAGTGGTCAGGCACCAGGCAGATCTTGCACTTGTCAAAAACTGTCTCAGCGCCCACCTTCTCAAATTCATTGATTGCAACGGGAGAAGTAATATCGTTACCCAGCACGATGTCCAGCTTCGCGTTGATCAGCTGGCCCGGTTTGACTTCGTCAAGCCCGGCGTGTGCGGCTAAGATCTTCTCCGTAATGGTCATACCCATTGTAAATCCTCCTACTTTTCCTATTTTCTATTTCGTATATATTTGTTAAAACTTACTTAAGCTTTTCGAATTTCACCATCTCATCCAGACCTTTTTTGCCCGGAACGAAAGGATATACCATTTCCTTATCGCTGACTATGCACTCGATCAGGGTCAGACCCTCGGAAGCCAATGCCTCGGCGAGCTTCTCCTCCATCTCCTCTTCCTTCTCGATGCGGAAGGTTTTGACGCCGTAAGCCTGAGCCAGCAGACAGAAGTCCGGATTGGCCGTGAAGTCGATGCCAGAGTAGCGCCTATCGCACTGGAAGTGCTGCAGCTGTTTCACCAGGGACAGACTGGAGTTGTTCATCAGAACGATCTTGATGGGCAGGCAGTGCTCAATGGCCGTGGCCATCTCAGGCAGGCTCATCTGGAAGCTGCCGTCACCGGTGACACAGATCACCAGCTTCTCCGGATCTGCCATTTGTGCTCCGATGGCCGCCGGGAATCCGTAACCCATGGTTCCCAGTCCTCCTGAAGTAATCAAGGTACGTTCCTTCTCGAAATCGTAGTGCAACGCCGTCCACATCTGGTGCTGGCCCACGTCAGTGGTCACTACCGCGCGGTCGCGGGTCAGATCACCCAGCAACTCCAGAATCTTCTGAGGTTTCAGGTCCGACTCGTTTCCGTACTGGTCGCTCATAGGGTGCTCAAGCTTCCAATCGGCTACCTTGCTGTTCCATTCCGAATGGTCACGCTGCTCCACGGCAGCGTTCAGATCCTTCAGGATGATCTTGACGTCGCCCACAATGGGAACGTCCACACGTACGTTCTTGCCAATCTCAGCCGGGTCGATATCGATATGAATAATGGTTGCCTTCTTGGCGAATTTGCCGACGGAACCGGTAGCCCGGTCTCCGAAACGGGCGCCCAGGGAGATCAGAAGGTCACAATGGGAGACCGCATAGTTGGCCGCAGGACGTCCGTGCATGCCCAGCATGCCCAGCGCGCGCTTGTCCGTTTCCGGGAATATGCTGATGGCATTCAGAGTGGTCACCACCGGTGCATCGATGCGCTCGGCGAATTCCTTGAGCTCATCCCCGGCTCCGGCATATTGCATGCCGCCACCGGCCATAATCAGAGGAGCCTCAGCTTTTTCCAAAGCCTTGACGATCTTCTTGATCTGGGAATTGTGTCCCTTATAGGTGGGCTTGTAGCCCTTGATGTTCACAGTCAGGTCGTCCGGATGCTCGATCATGGTGTCGGCCACATCCCTGGGGATGTCTACCAGCACCGGACCGGGTCGGCCGGTCGAAGCCACATGGAAGGCCTCCGACATGATGCGGGGCAGATCCTTGGCATCCTTGACCAGATAGTTGTGCTTGGTTATGGGCATGGTAATGCCCGTGATGTCCACCTCTTGGAAGGCATCGGTTCCGATCATGGGCGTAGATACCTGTCCGGTAATGGCAACCATGGGAACCGAGTCCATATAAGCAGTCGCTATACCGGTCACCAGATTGGTGGCTCCAGGCCCGGAGGTCGCCAGACAGACGCCAGGGCGGTTCTTCATCTTGGCGTAGCCGGATGCCGCATGGGGTGCTGCCTGCTCATTTCTGACCAGTACATGCTTTATATTATCGTTTTTCAAAATGGCGTCGTAAATGGGGAGCACCGCTCCACCCGGATAGCCAAAGATCACATCAACGCCATGATCTTCCAATATCTTCATTAGGCTTTCAGCCGCTTTCATTTTCATGGTATCCTCCTAGTTGGACTTTTTAGGGTGCTTGGGATTCTTGGCTCCTCGCACCATAGCAATCTGGCCGGTACGCACGAAGTCGCGTATACCGAATGGTCTCAGAGTGTCCTCGATGGCATCGATCTTGGCTGCTTCGCCCGTTGCTTCAATAATCATGGTGTCCTTGCCGATGTCCACAACTCTAGCCCGGAAGATATCCACGAACTGCATTATTTCCATTCTAGCCTTGGCATCGGGACAATTGACCTTGATGAAGATCATTTCCCGTCCGATGAACTCCTTGTCTGTAATGTCGGTCAGCTTAATGACATCAACCAATTTGTTCAGCTGCTTACAGACCTGCTCGATGACCACTTCATCACCCGAGACGACAATAGTCATTCTGGATACGTCAGGGTCGTCCGTCTCTCCGACCGCCAAGCTAGAGATGTTGTATCCCCTTCTGGCGAACAGTCCCGCGATTCGCGTCAGGACACCCGGTTTGTTCTCAACCAATACAGACAATGTATGTTTCATCTTCTTCACCTCACTATTTCAACATGTTGTTCAAAGATCCACCGGCCGGTACCATGGGGAACACGTTCTCCTCAGACTCGATGGCAATGTTCAACAGGAACGGTCCGTCGTACTCAAGCGCTTCCTTGACAGCGTCTTCCACCTCATCCGGATTCATGACCATGCGGCCTTTGATGCCGTAGGCTTCGGCAATACGCACGAAGTCCGGCTTATCCAGGAATACGGTGCAGGCATAGCGTTTGTCCATGAACAGGTCTTGCCACTGGCGTACCATGCCCAGACATCCGTTGTTCAGGATCACGATCTTGACCGGAAGCTTCAGTTCCTTGATGGTCTGTAGCTCCTGGATGTTCATCTGGAAGCTACCGTCACCCGACATGGAAAGCACCGTCTTATCCGGATGGGCCAGCTGCATACCTATGGCTGCCGGCAATCCGAATCCCATGGTGCCCAATCCGCCGGAAGTAACGAACTGTTCCGGTGTCTTGACCTGCAACCACTGGGCGCTCCACATCTGATTCTGGCCTACTTCGGTGGATGCGTAGCAGTCACCCTTGGTCTGCCGGTTGATGGCTTCCAATACGTATTGCGGTTTTATGATATCCGTCTGGTCATAAGCGAGAGGATGGGTCTCTTTCCAGTCCTCCACCCGGTCATGCCACTCGGTGATGTCTTCTCTGTCTTCCCGTTCGTCAAGTTTCTTAAGAAACAGTCTGGTCACTTCACCAGCATCGCCGTGTACCGCTGCGCTGGTGGGTACGATCTTGTCGATCTCCGCGTCATCGATGTCCACATGAACCACCATGGCGTTCTTGGCGAAAGTCGAAAGCTTACCAGTCACCCGGTCGTCGAAACGAACACCAATCCCCAGGATCAGGTCACATTCACTGAACGCGTAGTTGGCATAGGCTGTACCGTGCATGCCCACCATACCTAGATTAAGCTCATGATCATCAGGGATGACGCCTTTGCCCATCAGGGACCAGGATACAGGTACGTTTAGTTTTTCTACCAGTGCCAATACATCCTCCGAGGCTCCGGCATTGCGCACGCCGCCACCCACGAACATGAGTGGTCTCTTGGCGCTACAGATCATATCCATTGCCGCGTCAACTTCCGCCATATCGATCTTGCTCTCGATGCTGTAACCCGGAAGGTCCATCTCCGGCGGATAGACAAAGTCAGCGAGTTCCTGGGTCACATCCTTAGGGATGTCGACCAGAACCGGACCGGGTCTGCCTGTCGTAGCCAAATAGAAGGCCTCATGTATGATTCTAGCCAAGTCTTTAATGTCCTTGACCAGATAGCTGTACTTAGTGATGGGTATGGTGATGCCCACTATATCCGCTTCCTGGAAGCTGTCTTTTCCCAAGAGGGAACGTCCCACCTGGGCCGTTATGGCCACCAGGGGCACTGAATCCATATAGGCGTTGGCCAGGCCGGTCACTAGGTTGGTGCCGCCGGGACCCGAGGTTGCCATGACCACACCGGGTTTGCCTGTGGTGCGGGCATAACCGTCTGCCGCATGGATGGCCGCCTGCTCATGTCTGGTCAGGATATGGTTTATTGCTTTTTCGTCATAGAGCGCATCGTAGATAACCATGTTGGCACCACCAGGATAGCCGAACATGGTGTCGACGCCTTCCTCTTTCAAGGCTTCGACTACGATCTGTGCACCACGAATATTTTCTATTTTAGTCATTGAATACCGCCCCCGTATTAGCAGAAGTTACCATCTTGGCGTACCGTTTGAGGTAACCCGTCTTGATGGGCGGCTCCTTGGGTACGAAGTGCTTTCTTCTTTCCTCCAGCTCAGCTTCGTCGACCAGCAGGTCGATGGAGTTATTAGGAATATCGATGGCGATCAGGTCGCCTTCTTGGACCAGTCCGATAGGACCACCCGAGGCCGCCTCCGGTGATACGTGTCCGATAGAAGCCCCTCTGGTCGCTCCAGAGAATCTTCCGTCAGTAATCAAGGCTACTTCCTTATCCAGTCCGATACCGGCGATGGCCGCGGTCGGCGTCAACATCTCACGCATACCCGGTCCGCCCTTGGGACCTTCAAAGTTGATGACGATCACATCACCCGCTTTGATCTCGCCAGCGTTAATGGATTCCACACAGTCTTCTTCAGAGCTGAACACTCGGGCCGGGCCCTTGTGAACCATCATCTCCTGGGCAACTGCGCCCTTCTTGACCACACAGCCGTCCGGTGCCAGCGATCCCCAGAGGATGGCCAGTCCGCCATCCTGGCTGAAAGCCGTCTCCTTGGTGCGGATCACTTCACGATCACGGATGACCGCGCGGTCAATATTGTCCTGTACGCTACCCGAAACTGTGGGCAGAGACACGTCCAACAGACCTTGGCTTGCCAGTTCCTTCATTACAGCGTTTATGCCGCCGGCATAATAGAGATCCTCGATGTGGGTATCCGATGCCGGTGAAAGCTTGCAGATCTGCGGTGTGATCTTGGACATCTCATTGAACTCCT
>DAOUPV010000041.1 GCA_030625965.1 Clostridia bacterium | reverse complement strand
ATATATCATGCCTTACCTGAACGTCATCATCCCGATTGAGATCTACAACTTCATTGAGACCATGGACAACGTGGAAAGTGCCCAAGCGGCCGGCGACAACTACAATGTAGGTGAAGCTCAGTTTGCTGATGGCGTAGCCACCATGATCGGTGCATTGTTCGGTGGCGTTTGCCCCAACACTGTATGGATGGGACACCCGGGACTGAAACAAGCCGGTTGCCGTATCGGTTATGCATGGGTATCCGGATTACTGTTCTTCTTAACAGCCATATTCGGTTTCTTCGCATTGCTTTACAATCTGATTCCCACAGTTATTGTGGCGATCGTATTCCTGTGGTGCGCACTGACCATTACAGCTCAGGCATTCGTAGACACACCGAGACGACATGCGGCGGCTATCGGCATCGCTATGCTGCCTCACATCGCCAACTATGCCTATACCCAGATATCCAGCACACTGATGTCTGTAGGAATATTCGAGATAACGCCGGAAGTGTCACAGTCGTTGCTTGATGCCGGTATAATCTGGAAAGGCATCGAAGCATTGAACTATGGAGCGGTTCTGTCCGGTATGATGTGGGCGGCAATTATTGCTTTTGTCATCGACCGGAACCTGAAGGCCGCTGGAAATCTGTCACTGATCGCGGCAGCATTCACCTTCTTCGGTATCCTGCATTCACCGTTACTCGGAATCAATGCCGGACCGGTAGGCATAACCATCGGTTACGTATCCGTTGGTGTGATCTGTTATCTGGTCGACCGGTTCAAGGATAAATTAGATGTACCGGTTCGCTACGATTACGTATAGGGGGGGACTATAAATGGATAACAGAAATGTAAGAGTACTTCGCTATTATGACGACTCTGCGCAAGAGGACGCCATATACATTGACGAATCAGCCAGACACTCGCTAGGCAACCTGGAATGGGGTAGCAAAGTGCTGTGCAAAGGTAGACGCAAAGTAGAGTGTGTCATCAAGGAAATAAAAGAATTTGATGCAGATGCCCAGATCGCCAGAATGAACGTTTCACTGCGCGATAAAGCTATGATCGAATGGGGCGAGGAAGTCCTGCTGGATCACCTCAGTTAGCATTACAATATAAAAACTCATAATCGTGTGGGGTGAAGTAGTATTACTGGAACAGCTTTAGCACGAATCCAACCGCGCTTTGATTTATAAGCGCGGTTGTTTTTATAAAATCGAATCGACAAGGAAAATGATGAGGATAGTTATCGCAAGATTCTAGATAACTATATCTGTTTATATAGAAGAAACGTCTCACAAAATTCATGAAAAATTGGGGATTAAGTACTAGAAAAGATTGAGGGATCCATTGGAGGTGGAAGTTTTGGAAGAAAAGTCAAATAAAGTGGTTGGAACCAGTCCGAGGCGTAAAGATGCCAAAGCCAAGGTCATGGGCAAAGCTAAATATACGGCGGATATCTACGAATCAGGTATGTTGGTGGGAAAGATTCTGCGTAGTGAAAAAGCGTACGCCTATATACGAAACATCGATACGTCTAAGGCAGAAGCATTACCAGGTGTGGAGGCCATCATCAGTTACAAGGACGTACCCAAGATTCCCTATGCGTTACAGGCTCATCAATTCTCTCTAGATCATGCCGGTCAGGAGGACCATCTGATCTTTACGGATAAAGCCAGATTCGTAGGCGATGAAATCGGTGCGGTTATCGCTATCGATGATTTGACCGCTAAAAAAGCACTCAGTTTGATCGAAGTCGAGTATGAGGAATTAGAACCAAGTCTCACCATAGAAGCGGCACTGGCAAGCAAGGGTCCATGGATCCATGAAGGACGAGAGCATAATATTCTGAGCGATTTATGGGGTTATGAGGATGGTGACGTAGACAAGGCCTTCACCGAATCAGCGCATGTATTCGAAGGCACGTATGATACAGGCTATCAGCAGCATTGTCATCTGGAGAACCACGTCTCCTATGCCTATATGGATTCTGAAGACAGGATTGTTATCGTCAGTTCCACCCAGGTGCCTCATGTCGCCAGAAGGATCGTTGGCCAGGCCTTGGGTATACCTTGGGGTAGGATCCGGGTCATCAAGCCATACGTCGGTGGCGGATTCGGCAACAAGGCTGATGTGAGATTGGAACCCATCGTGGCAGCCATGACAATGGCTGTGGGTGGAAGACCGGTGATTCTGGACTTTTCCAGAGAGGAATGCATGATCGGAACCGCCAATCGCCACGCCATGAGAATCAAGATAAAATCGGGAGTCTCCGAAGACGGTAAGCTGAAGGTCCTGCAGGGAGAGGTGCTGTCCAATGCCGGCGGTTACGCTTCGCACGGCCATTCACCCACCTTGGTGGCTGCTGGAAAATTCGTTAATATGTATGAGACCGAGGCAGTCAAAGTGGAGAACCGGACCATCTATACCAACCTACCGATTGCCGGTGCCATGAGGGGCTACGGAACACCCCAGGGCGTCTACGCCTTGGAAAGTCATGTGGAAGATATCGTGACGGCGCTGGGACTGGATCCCATCACCTTCAGGAAAGACAACTTCATCAAAGAGAACTTCGTGAATCCGGCCAACGGCATGATCACCCACAGCAATGGGGTGCGGGAATGCATGGACCGGGGTCGGGAATTGATCGATTGGGACAGGAAGAAAGAGCTATACAAGAATCAGGCAGGTCCAAAACGCAGAGGTTTGGGGATGGCCTGTTTCAGCTATGAGACCGGCATCTATCCCATCGCCAAGGAACTTGGTGGGGCCAGGATCGTCATGAACCAGGATGGATCGGTGCAGCTGATGTGCGGTGCGACAGAGATTGGCCAGGGTGCCGATACAGTGTTAGCCCAGATTGCGGCCGAGGTCCTGGGCATCCCCTTTGATATGGTACATATGATTTCCACCCAGGATACGGATATAACCCCGTTTGACTTCGGGGCCTATGCATCCAGGCAGACCTATGTCACCGGTCTGGCAGTCAAGAGGGCTGCCAACGAGGTTAAAGAAAAAATTCTTAGGTTTGCTGCAGATGAAATCGTAGATTTACCGGTGTACATGCTGGACTTACAGGATGCGAATATTGTTAATAAACATAACGGTCAGGTAATGGCTCCACTGGACAAGGTCGCGCTGGCCTCTTTCTATCAAGTGGACCGCGCAGAACCCACCACTAGTGATGTGATCAACAACGCACCGGTGAACGCATACTCCTATGGTGCCACCTTCACTGAGGTAGAGGTCAACATGCGGACCGGAAAGATTGAGATTTTGGAGATCTTCAATGTACACGATTCCGGGAAAATCATCAATCGCCAGCTGGCAGAAGGTCAGGTAGAAGGCGGTATGGCCCAGGCCATCGGTCAGGCATTGTCTGAAGAACTGCTGATGCATCCGACCACAGGAAAGACTCTAAACAATAACCTTTTGGATTACAAGCTGCCCACCATCATGGACGTACCGGATCTGGGCGTAGATTTCATCGAGACCTATGAGCCGACTGGGCCTATGGGCAACAAGGGATTGGGAGAGCCTCCGACCATGTCACCGGCACCAGCCATTAGAAATGCAGTGCTGGATGCGACCGGTGTCGCATTCAACCGCATACCGATGAATCCGCAAAGGGTATTCGAGCGTTTGAAGCAAGAAGGCTTGCTGTAGGGAGGCGAAATCATGTTTGATGTGAAGAAATACTACGATGTAGACAATTTAGGAGTTGCACTGAGTCTCTTAAGCAAGGAGCCGCACCTTATCGTGATTGCTGGGGGTACCGATGTGCTGATCAAGATGCAGCACGGATGGAATCAAGAAGAAACCGAACTGCTGGGCATCAATCGAATTGCGGAGCTTAAGGGCATAAGGATGCTGGATAACGGGGACATAGAAATCGGTGCCTTATGCAACTTCAACCAGATTGAAGAGGATGCTACGTTGCAGGAAAATATTATTCCTTTGGTAGAGGCGGCTGCCTCCATAGGAGGCCCCCAAATCAGGAACGTGGCCACCATCGGCGGCAACATCTGCAACGGAGTGACCTCGGCTGACAGTGCTTCGACCTTGTTCGCCTATGACGCCAAGCTAAAACTGAGTACCGAGAGAAGCGAACGGATAGTACCCATCAGTGAATTCTATATGGGACCAGGGAAAGTAGCGTTGGAATCCGGGGAGCTCTTGACCCATATCATCATTCCCAAGGAATCCTATGAGGGTTATCAAGGCAGATACATCAAGTTTGCCCGTAGGAAGGCCATGGATATCGCCACGCTTGGCGTATCTGTGAACTACAGAATCGATGAAGCTTCGGGATGCTTTGAGGATCTTAGGATCGGTCTAGGTGTGGCCGGTCCGACACCGTTGCGTTGTATCGAGGCGGAAGAGTATGCCAGGGGCACCAAGGTGTCTGAAGAAGGAATAGCAGGAATCGCCGGTAAAGCGGTTCTTTCCTCCCATGCCAGAACATCCTGGCGTGCTTCCAAGGAGTATAGAGAGCACCTGATCGAGGAATTGGTGGCAGAAGCGCTATTAAGCATTACGGATGGAGTAAGGGGGGAAGAAGATGAATAGAATGCAGATCAACTTCACTCTGAATGGTAAAGATATCCATCTGGAAATTGAACCTGGAGAGACATTGCTGGAGATTATCAGGAAACGCTTGGGTGAGATCGGAACCAAGAAGGGTTGCGGGGTTGGGGAATGCGGAGCCTGCACGGTTCTGGTAGAAGGGCGGCCGGTAGATTCCTGTATCTATCTTGGTATCTGGGTCAACGGCAATGATGTAAGGACCGTGGAAGGATTGGCTGCCAAGGATGGGAACCTGTCTGAGATGCAGGAAGCTTACATTGAAGATGGTGCAGTCCAATGTGGTTTTTGCACGCCGGGTTTCCTGATGTCGGCGACAGCCATGAAAGAGAATGGCAGGAAGTACACCCGTGAGGAAGTGAAACGGGCGTTGTCGGGTAATTTCTGCCGCTGCACAGGCTACAAGAAGATTATTGAGGCAACCGAAAAAGGACTAAAGTCCTAGGAGATAGAACAGATGATGAGCCTTTTTTGTGGTGATCTTTCCACAGAAAAGGCTTTTTCTATGCGACTACATATTTCTTATCAGGGATAAACTGATTGACTTGAAATTTAAATCAGGCACAAACCCGACGAAAGCGGTCGGGAAGGGTGTATATATATGGAAATTAGCAGGTTTTACAGAAAAGGGAATTTTTCACAAGTGATATTTGTAAGAAAGGCTAAAGCCACAGGAACAGATTAGAGGTATCATTTAAATATCAAATTGGACATACTCCTCCTTTGAAGTGGAGCGTTCCAAAAAAAAATATTGGAGGAAATTATCATGAAAAGAAACGGTAAAGAGATTATTGCAAAAGCTATGCGTCATGAAGAAATGACCGAGATCCCTTGGGTACCTTTCGCTGGAGTTCACGCAGGATTCCTGAAAGGTTACGGAGCTGACGAAGTGCTTCAGGACGGAGACAAGTTGCTTGAGTCTTTGTTGGAAGTCAATGAGAAGTATAAGCCCGACGGCCAGCCAGTATGTTTCGACCTTCAGTTGGAAGCAGAAATCCTGGGTTGTGATCTCAAATGGGCAGACAATTGTCCTCCGAGCGTTATCAGCCACGTCTTCGCTGACACCGATGAACTTCCTGAGCCTAACATCGAGCCCACACAGGGACGTCTACCATTGGTTCTGAAAGCAACTCGCGACCTGAAAGCTAAAGTGGGCGACCACACTGCAATCTACGGATTGTACTGCGGACCATTCACACTGGCTTCTCACTTGAGAGGAACCAAGCTGTTCATGGACATGATCATGAATCCTGACTACATGACCAAGCTGATGACTTTCTGCACCAAGTTGGCTATCCAGATGAACAAGATGTATGTTGACGCAGGCTGTGATGTAATCGCACCGGTTGACCCATTGATCTCTCAGATTTCACCGAAGCACTTTGAGCAATACTGTGCCGGACCTTACAAAGAAGTCTTTGCAGACATCAGAAAACAAGATCGTTTCTCCGCATTCTTCGTTTGCGGTAATGCCATCAAGAATATCGAAGTTATGTGCAAGACCGAGCCCGATGCAATTTCAGTGGACGAGAACTTGAACATGATCGAAGCTAAGAAGATTACCGATGAGTACAATGTAACATTAGGCGGTAACATTCCATTAACCACCGCTATGCTTTACGGTAACCAGCAGGACAACATGAAGTTTGTTGTAGACTTGATTGACAGTATTCCTTCAAACAAGAACTTCATCATGGCTCCAGGTTGCGATATGCCTTACAACGTGCCAATCGCCAATGGTATCGCTGCTACTCAGGCTACTTTGGATCCTGAAGGAACCAGAAAATTGGTTGAAAACTACACAACAGTTGACGTAACAGAAGGCATTGAAGTGGACCTTCCTGACTATGCTAACCTGAAGAAACCTTTGGTTGAACTCTTCACCTTGGACCCCGTAGCTTGTGCAGCTTGTACTTACATGTTGGCTGCTGCTAATGGAGCCAAAGATATCGTAGGCGAAGAAGACGTGGACTGGGGCGACTACCGTTACAACAAACTGGAAGATATCGCCAGAATGGCTAAAGTAGGCGTTAAGAACCTTCCTAGTATCTACATCAACGGTGAACTGACATATGACTCTTTGATTCCTACTATCGACGAACTGGTAGGCGTAATTAAAGGATTATAAACATAAAGAACAACAGCACGAATGACAGCAAGAACGACAGCAGGATAGACATCATGGAAAGCACTCGAGTACAATCATTTACTTCCTAAACCATAAGTAACACACAAAACAACGAGAGGGAAACTGCAGACCGGCAGTTTCCCTCTCGTTGTTTTGCAGCATTGAACATATGCATTCATCTACAGTGAGTGGTGGGTGCATATGTTCTAATTAAGAGTAGTGCCATTGACACTCCCCATGGATAAATCCAGGGGATTCTCAGGTGATGAAAGGCAAGGTCCGTTTCCGTTATGCCAGTGTGACCCCGAGTTAAGGGCTATGCCATTAGCCCGTCCTAAGACAGTGCATGTAGCATCTTAGGCTGGTAGACTGTTACCATCCACCACAGGTGTTTTAAGTCACCGCTGACTTTTGGTGCTTGAATATTTTACAGTGTGGAGCATTTCCCACGCTAACGCCCAATATTCAGTTTTAGTGTTTTAGAGTCTTATACTTGACATAAGCATATTATACCAGACAAGGAACAATAAGCAATAGCTTACACCTTATATCCCCATAGCTAAAGCCAGGGGCTTTACGGTGCAATTTGGTAATCTTATTCATTAAAAATGAAATGGCTGTTATATATATCCTCGCCTAGCATAGTGCACAAATATGGCGTTCAGATAGGCTTTACTTCATTCATATGCCGAAGGTTTTTTGTGCGAAAAATGAGAAACTATATAGTGTAAAAAGCAATCGAGGTGGAAGCCCAGGGCTCTGGCTTCCCTTTGGTCGTAATAATTAAAATGAATGAAGGAGACAATGAAATGGATAAATTAAAGAATGCCTTGTTAGAACATGTGGAAACAGGAGATGTTGATGCCGCGGTAGTCGAAGCGAGGAGGGCTGTGGATGTGGATTAAGTAGATCCACATCGAGTATTTCCAAAGCTGCCTGGCTCCGGTTATGAATGAGTTGGGAGATCGTTTCGCAAGGATGGAAATCTTTTTGCCGGAGCTGATGATCGCAGCTGAAGCGGCGGATGCCATCCGTGAAGAACTGATCAAATCGGTGGAAGTGAAGAGCGATGCCAACAATGGCACCGTGGTCATCGGCACAATTGCCGGAGACAACCACGATATTGGCAAGAAGATGGTGGCTACACTGCTCAGCGTGAACGGATACAATGTCATCGATCTGGGGACTGATGTGGATCCCATGCAGTTCATCGATACGGCCAAGAATGAAAATGCAGATATGATCGCCATGTCTTCACTGCTCAGCACCTCGATGCCCTTCATTAGGGAAACCATTGAGTACTTGGTAGACGAATATGCACTAATGGAACTTTGTCAGCAAAGAGTGGACTATCTCTACAAGAAGATCCAAGAGCAATAGAGTTAACCTGCAAAAGCACTATGGTTTCGTGCAAGAAACACATAGCAACAACCCACCCACGAAAAAGGATGAGCCTCGGCTCATCCTTTTATCATGTTTGGATTCTTAATATATAGTGCGATTTCCAAGTTGACCCGGTCCCATGTGTTGTTGAGATCCATGTTGCATTTACTTTCGATCACCTGGATGCGGTAACGTATGGTATTAGGGTGCACAAACATGGCTTTGGCGGTCTTGGAATGGTTCAGGCCGCTATCCAAATAGCACTTCAGTGTCATCAGATAATCATCCAGGTTATCCAGGTTTTCTAGTTTGGACAGGACATCTGAAATATAGGCGCTGGCATTCCTCTCGAAGCGGTCCATGGAAAGCAGGCGGTAAAAGCCCAAGTGTTCATAAATATAAATAGAGGGACTTCTCTTCAACATCTTACGAATTTCCCTGATGGACAGCGCTTCTTCATAGCTAAGGCGGATATCTTCGAAACTATACTGGTTGCCCACATAGATGGAAAATCTATGTGAAGGGAAGATGGATTGGAGCAATTCATACAAGCGATTCATTTCATCTTCCAACGTTTCTGATTCAATGTCTGCGTAAATGCTGAATAGATCCGGTTGGCTCTTGTCTCCAAGGGTGGAATGCCCCAGAATTCGTTTCATTGCGTGACCGATAAGCGTGAACTGGTTGTTGGTCAGCTCGGCGCTGAAGTGAATATGGATGAAGTAACCTTTATCTGAGATTTTGACAGTAAAGGGCTTGGCGCTTTCAACCGCTTCACCATAAGTGTATTCGAATTTGAGAAAATCTCTCCAGAAGCTCTGAAAGGCATGGCCTTCCGCACCTGCCTTGGAATCCAGCATGAGCATATAGCTGAGAAGCAGATGGTCCTCCTTAGTGAATGCCCGATTGCTGACCAGGAAAAAGTGAGCGGTGTTGCCTTCGGAAATCTTGGAGCAGGTGAGCACTGAAAGGTTGCCCTCCTCGATGCGAAAGGCGCTGACACCTGGGTAAACGAAACGGGCATCCCGCGCATGGGTCAGCAATTCGCTGGTTCCAATCAGACTTTCAGGAGCATCACCTAGCGTTCGGTAATAAAATTCGTAATCGTCTATATAGAGTGCTGTGCAGCCAGTCCATTCATGTAAGGCCCGTAACAGACCCTCGGTACCTTCCTGGTAAAGGATATCCGAGAAATTCTTATAAACCAGGATGCGACTCTTGATCTGACCAGTAGTCCTGGAATGCAGATTCAGGTTTACGAGTTCGCTAATCTGCATATAGGCGAGCGGGTCAGGCAATTCGATCAGGGGCATTCCTAATTCGTCACAAAGATTTATGATGTCGGGGGGGATGGTTTGATCTGGGAAGAAACGCGTCTTTATACCTAGCGCTGGGATACCGACCGCGTTCAAACTCCTAAGGATTGCTTTGAATGCGATTGGATCGTTACGAAAAAAATAGGCTGTGGTCACGATGAATTCTTCACCGGTGAGATAATTTGCAGCATCCGGAGAGTCCAGCATGGATACATCACCGACATAACGTCCAAGTCCTTGTTCTCCAGCCAGGACGACAGAATTTTTCATTATACTATGTTCTAGTAGATGGGAGATTTTTATATGCATTGAGATTCCTTTTCTTTGCCGCGCTCGTTGGGTGGGCAAAATAATATAGGTTTTCAATTACTATCTAAAATACACAGCCACTGCCAGGTAGGAATCAGCAGCGGCTCCTTGTACTAATATTATCTCATTGAGTTGTCTCGAACAAGGATTTCACCACAAGCCTCACGAAACGGATGGCGATTCGTGAGATGGGGAGGCCCACCATGAAACTGATGACAGTAGCTTTGGCATAGGTCTGTAGGAAATCTTGGTTGAATCCTGTATTCATCAAAGTGAAAGCCAGGGTCATGGAGATGGCCATTGCGGCCGACATGAGCACAGCGAACACTACATTTTCATATTTTTTGTCGATTCTTAGATTTTTTTTCATGTATTTTTGCCTTCTTTCTTTTCTTCTTGCTGGAGGCTTCAGGAATATCCTTCTGCCTGGTCAGAACGTTGTCTGACATTTCTTTTAGCACGTGGATCAGGGAGATGATTTCCTGATCATTGATGTTTTCAGCCAGCAACTTGTTCCACTCTGTCAGGATGCGGTCAGCTTCCGGTCGAATAGCTTGGGCCTTCTTGGTGATGAAGACTTCGTAAGCCCTGCCATCTGTTTTGCTCTTCTCCCTGCGAATGTAGCCGGTTTTTTCCAATTGTTTGAGAGAGCGGGCTGTCATACTCTTGTCGATATACATCTTGGAGGTCAAAGTTTCCTGGTTGATTCCATCTTCCTGAAACAAGTTGATGAGGTAGATGAATTGGGACGCGTTCAAATCCTGTTCCTTCAGCTCTTGGTTGATGTAGGTCTGGAATTGTCTGTGTATGACGGAAATCCATTTACCTATGGAATCATATTCAGTTAGCATGCGGCCCCTCCAAAGAATTAGTTGTCTTATCAACTAAATTATAGGACAGATTAGTTGCTATGTCAACTAATATCGAATAAATATTGAATTCTAGTTGTGGTTCTTGGGGAAGAAGTAAGAGTGGTGCCCGGTGAGTCATATCACAGTTGATGTACCTGACAAATATGTTTGCACTTATGTAATTCCTAACTCTGTAGTATAATTATAGAAGTTGATTCTGCCCTACCAACCGGAAATTTGCTTTGAATGCCTGGAATAGGAGCAGAAGGAATAATATAAAGTTGTACAAGAAAACCTTTTCGCGCTTGCGATGAGCGGATAAGATTATGCTCATCATGCAAGACTACTTTTCTTGACGGTATCAGTATCATTCCGAGCAGGACGCTGGAATTGACTGAATATTAATAAGGGGCTAGGGGCCCTTTTTTTGTTTCCCCAAAACCGGTATGGAATAGGCCTCAGTAGGGTATCAGGATGAAGTGAGTTAAATATATTTGCCGGAAAGACCTTCTTTATGCACGATACACAGTATTGATTAATATTTAGGAGAATTCTGTGTCAATCGCGACAAAGGCCAATCAGGGTGAATAGCCAATAATATAAATAGGAACAGAATTTTGACTGGAAGGGAGTGGGGTGCCAGATACTAAATTACTAATGTTCGGCGGCTGGGTTCAGCTGCAATCCATCCAATATGGATAGGACAGTTCGCAAACACCTGTCTGAAAACAAAACCAAGACTGTGTAAGCAGTGTCAATTGAATGGAGGAACATGGTGGCACAAGAAATCTACTCTGTGCATAGCTGTTCCAAGTGGCAAACTGAGCCAGCTTCTTTATATAGAGGCGAAGTCGGTTGATCACTCTGCGAAATGAAAAAGTTTAAAAGGAGATATTATGGGAAATTTACTGATTAAGAATTGTAAAGCCATCGTTACGTGTGATGACGCGGAACAACAACTTTGGGGAGAGGACATCCTGATAGAGGATGGATTCATCAAAGCCATCGGCAAGAACCTTGATGCGGAAGGCGCAAAAGAGATCGATGCCAGCAATATGCTGGTTTACCCGGGGCTGGTCAACACGCACCACCATTTCTATCAGGTGCTGACTAGGAATATTCCGGAGATCCAGAAGTTGGAGCTTTTCGACTGGTTGCTCTGGTTGTATGATCGCTGGAAGTTTCTTACGCCGGATATGGTGTATGCCTCTTCTATGGTGGCCATGGGCGAATTGGCCAAATATGGTTGTACCACCATGCTGGACCATCACTATGTGTTCCCGAAAGGTATGGAAGGGCTGACCGACCGGCAGTTCCAGGCATCGGATGAACTAGGTGTTCGTTTGCATGCTTGCCGTGGCAGCATGTCGCGCGGCAAATCTGACGGTGGATTGCCCCCGGATATCCTTGTACAACCTGCTGCAGACATTCTGGCAGACAGTCAGCGGGTCATTGAGAAATTCCACGACCCAGGCAAGGGTTCCTTCAGGCAGGTCGTGCTGGCACCGTGTTCTCCTTTCTCGGTAGATAGCGAGATCCTGAAGGAAAGCGCTAAGCTGGGTAGATCTTATGGTGTCAAACTACATACCCACCTGACTGAGACCAAGGATGAGGAAGCCTATACCTTGGATGTCCTGGGTATGAGACCTTTAGAATACATGCAGAGTGTGGACTGGATCGGCGACGATGTGTTCTTCGCACATGGGATTTATTTCAATGACGAGGAGTTGAAACTATTGGCTGCTACCAAGACTGGTGTGGCCCATTGTCCGGTATCCAACATGAAATTGTCTTCCGGGATCGCCCGCATCGCTGAGATGCAGGAACTGGGTGTGCCGGTAGGACTGGCGGTGGATGGCAGTGCCTCCAACGACTGCTCCAATCTGTTGGCAGAAGTTCGTACGGCCTATTTGTTGCAGCGTCTGAAGTACAAGGAGAAATCCCCAGATGCCAAGGACATACTGCGCATGGCAACCAGAGGCGGCGCTGATCTCTTAGGTAGATCGGATATTGGTTCACTGGAAGTCGGTAAATGTGCGGACATGTTCCTGGTCGATGTTAGCAAGATGGAGTTCTCCGGTTGTCTTGATGACCCGGCGGCAATTCCAGGTGTGGCTGGCATCAGCAGACCAGTCGACATGACCATCGTCGGTGGAGAAATCGTCTATAAAGATGGAGAACTGACCAAGATCGATGAATACAAATTCGCAAGAGATGTAAACGAATATTCCAAACAACTGCGGTAACAAAATATCATTAGGTATTACAAAATAATTTCTAGGGGGAAATGATTAATGCCAAGAGTGAAAAAGAGTACGTTGCGTTTGCTTGTATCCATGTTTCTGATTATGTTGCTGACCAGTGCCTGTTCCGGTGGAAGTGCACCGGCGGAAGAAGAAGTAGAAACACTGCCTACCGTTGCCCTGGTTATGAACGGTCCAATCAATGATATGGAGTGGAATTCCTATGCCTATGAGGGCCTGATGAAAATCGAGGATCAGCATGGCGCTGAGGTTTCCTATGCGGAGAGTGTTTCCCAGTCGGATATGGAAGATGTATTCCGTAACTATGGGGACTCCGGTTTCGACCTGGTCTTCGGTCATGGTGCCCAGTTTGTGGATGCAGCCGGTGCTGCGGCAGAAGCCTATCCGGATACCCAGTACTGTATCATCAACGGATTCATCGTAGGTGACAATTTGACCAACATTTCAATTGCCCAGGACCAGCAGGGATACCTGATGGGAGTTGCCGCTGCCCTGCGCAGTGAAAGTGGAATCCTCGGGGTAATCGGTGGTATGGATATACCGCCTATCGCGGATGCTATGGCTGGTTTTGAGGCTGGTGCCAAGTATGTGAATCCGGATATCAATGTGATTAGTGTCATGGTTGGTGATTTCGAAAACGCGGCAGCAGCAAAGGAAATTGCTTTGGCTATGATCGACGAAGGTGCAGACATCATCGGTGCTTTGGCAGGAGCCGCCGGTCTGGGAGCCATTGATGCTTGTGCTGAAAATGAAATCCTGGCGGTCGGCGACGCAACATTCCAGTTGGAGTATGCCCCTGACACCGTATTCTTGAGTGCGGGAACGGACCTTACAGTTTTGTATACCTACATCTATGATGAGATGTTGGCAGGTCGTCTGGAGCAGACGATATATGCTATGGGAGTCAAGGATGGCGCCATATATGTCAGCAATAACCCTGCCTTTGACGATGTTATTCCAGAGGCGGATATGCAAGCCATGACGGACATTGTTGAGGGACTGATCAGTGGAGAAATCACTACAAAATAAGTCCTGATTTCCAGATGAATAACGATTAAGATTTGCATAGGCAGAGGAAGCTATGACATCCTGACGCCTATGCTTTTCTTTGCAATTTGGTAAAAAAGAAAGTATTATTTTAGTAGTATATATTTGATAACACAAACGAGTCGAACGGAGTGAATTCATGAAAATCAGTATAAGTAATCTTCTTAAAAGTGAATATTTCAAGGATTCCGCGGTGTTGGCGGGAGAAGATGGGCTAGAACGTGTAACCTCGTCCATCCAGACGTTGGAGAGCATCCATACTGTCCGTTATTTACGAGGTGGGGAGTTACTCCTCACATCGGGTTACAGCTTTCTGGATGATCAGAAGATGCAGCAGGAACTCATTGAGGGACTGGCAAAATGCGGCGCAGCCGGGCTTTGTATCGATCTGGATCTGTTTAATAATGCAGAACTTCCGGTGGTCATGAAGGAGACGGCGGACCGTCTGGATTTCCCCATTCTCTTATTCCCTAAAGGATATTTCTTTACGGATATCTTTGAATTTGCTAACAACAATCTTTATTCCGCTTCGGCCAATGAGTTCAAGAAAATTGAAGAAGTCATAAAGGAAATCAACGACATGATCTATACGGAGGGCCTTATCGGTTTACTGGAGGGCTTGAATCGCTGGACCGGACTTCATGCAGCACTGCTGTTTGATGAGGAGCTGATTTCTTTTCCACCGATCTGCATCCCGGAAGATTTGGTGCTGGATATCTCCAAGTGGAGGGCCAAGGAAAACACCAAGGCAAGTAAGAGTTTTATCGAAATCTACCAACGGCATGACAAGGAAGAGACATACGAGTGGTTGGCGGCCAAGATTCCCTATCCCAGTAAGAATGAAAATTACATCATTCTCTTTAAGGGAGACTCCGAGTTTTCCAAGGAGGAATCGACACTGTTGACGGCGACTTTACCGGCTTGCCTGATTGAGATCAAGAGAATCCGGAGCTTGAGTGAAGTGCGAGGCAAATATTATCGCGAAATACTGGCCAACATGCTAGAGGGTAGGTTAATCTATGCAGAAGCTAAATGTCAGATCAACTCATTAGGTTATTCATTGAGCGAACAAGGGCATGTGGTCTTGTTCCGTGCCAGTGATGAGAAGGTTGAGTCCATTAGCAAAGAAAAGGCGGTTGAAATCAAACGTCTGCTGCAGAAAATATTTGAGGTCGCGCCTTGTTGGATATGGGTCGACGATCGTAACCTGATGTTCTATCTGGAGAATGCTGATTCGGCGGTGCTGGAAAGTATGCTATCCGAGGTGGACCAACTATATCCCAATTCTGGAATTCGCGTAGGTATCGGAAGTATGCGCCCTTACGAACAGATGAAAAAGAGCTACCAGGAGGCGGAGAAATCACTTTGGATCGGGCGGCTATCAGAGCCTGAGAAGAGGCTCCATAGCTATGGGGATTTGGGCATCTTTCGCATCATTAATTTTGAGGATAAAGAGGAGATACTCAGGTATTATTATGAGTATATCCATCCGCTGGAAGAGCATTTTAAAGACGAGTATTTCGCCGAGATGATGGAGACGTTGGCGAAATATATCCAGTGTGGTTTCAGCTATACCGAGGTGGCCAACTTGACTCATATCCACAGGAATACGGTCAAATACCGCATCGATGCCATCGAGAGGACCTGCGGAATCGACCTTGCGGATAGTAACACCCGCCTTGATATCGAGGTGATCACCAAGATTCATCCTCTGATTGGGGAGATTATAGAAGAATAGAAATATGATGAGAAACCAGATTGCTGTTGCAATCTGGTTTATTTTTTTGTCAATGTATACGCTAGAAATGGGTTAGATGCTGGCTCGTAGTGACAGGTAATATGGTCACTATTCAGACTACATACAGTTCGTTGTGCACGGTGAACAAAAAGTGGGTGGATTTGGGTCATATTCTATTTTCCGCGCTAGGGGATAAAGGGGGGTAAAAAGAGTAATCTTAATACATAGAAAGAGATCAGCCTCTTAGGGGCAGAGATTTCAATTAAGAGCTTTGTTTGCTAGAGGTTGACCCGTAAGGGGAGAAAGAAGGAGTTCAAATGGATAAGTTATTTGATAATCTAATGAGTTTTGTGCAAGAAGGCGAAATTGAGGCTTCCATCACAGAAGCTAAACGTGCAGTCGAAGAGGATGGTATCGACGCCGTTGAATATTTGCAAAGTGTGTTGGCGCCAGTAATGAATAACCTAGGTGACCAGTTTAGCCGCATGGAGATCTTCCTGCCGGACCTGATGGTCGCTGCAGAAGCTGCCGACGGTATCCGGGATGAGTTGATGCAATATATCGAAGTGGCCAGCGATGCCCAAAAAGGTAAAGTAGTAATTGGTACCATTTCTGGTGACAACCATGATATCGGTAAGAAGATGGTAGCCACACTGTTGGGTGTCAACGGATACGAGATTCTGGATCTAGGAACCGACGTGGATCCCATGGCCTTTGTCAATGCAGTGAAGCGCGACAAGGTGGACGTTGTCGCCATGTCCTCTCTTTTGAGTACATCAATGCCTTTCGTATCCGAGACCATCCAGTATTTGGTGGCGATGGGACTTAGGGACCAGGTGAAAGTCGTCGTAGGTGGCGGTCCTGTAAACCCGGAATGGGCAGAGGAAATCGGCGCAGACGGATACGGACACGATGCCAAGCAGGCTGTCGATTTGTTGGACAGATTGCTTGCCTAAGCGGATATTGGTTGTTGAAAGGAGATAACAATGAAAAATCATTCTAGACTACTGAAAATCTTAAGAAAAACTGAGACCGGCGAGATCATGGAGGACAAGGTATTTGACAAGTTGGTCACTGCCACCGTCAAAGAGCTGGTTAAAAAATATGACATCAAGTACAACAAGGAAGACGCCATCAATATGGACGACGATCTGGCGGACAGAATCTTTGAAGCGGCTTTGGAGCTGAACACCCGCGTAGGTATGTACTGCATCAGCACACACAGACGTATGGAATTCACCAGAGAAGAAATTCTGGACGCGCTCAAATGGGCACCTGACCATGTTGTATATGGCGCAGGCCTTGACCAGTGCACTGTACGTTCCAGAGAACCGGAATCCACCATTCCTGTCATCAATGTGGGTAGCCCATACGGAACACCCATCAATGAGGAATATTATTCCAAGATCATGGAATCCTATGCACAGGAACCGGAGATCGACACCATTTACGGTGGAACATTCAACGAAGTATATGGTGTGAAACCCAAGACGCACTCTCCTTGGGAGATCCTGATGACCTGGCGCGAAATTGAGCTTACCTATACGGCCATCCAACGGGCCAATCGTCCCGGACTGGCTATCGGTACCGGCGCCAACTCGGTAAGTGAGGTCGGTTCTTTGACCACCACTTCCTTCGGTGGATTCAGACAGACCGACTGGCACCAGACTTGCTTTATCAGTGAGCTTAAGACCGACTACGCCAACCTGATGCGCATGACCCATGAAGTTAAATCAGGCCTGATCATCCATGACTTCTACAATCCCATCTATGGCGGATTGGCAGGCGGTTCCGAAGGGTTGGCCTTGATTGCCACCGCGGGCGTTATGATGCTTCCGGTTGTATATCTATCTACAACCCACTCCATGGCCCCGGCGCACCCGTTCTTCAATTCCAATACAGCACCGGAGATCGTATGGTCCATCAGTGCGGCTCAACAGGCCCTGACCAGAAATACGCATATCCTGACCACAGTAATGACCTCACCATCCGGCGGCCCGCTGACAGAATGTCTGTTGTATGAATGTGCTGCCATCGCCACCATGGCTTCCGTATCCGGAGCCTCAAGGATTGACGGCGTGAGATCTGCAGTTGGAGTTGAAGTCAACCACTGTACCGGTCTGGAATCCAAGTTTAACGCCGAATGTGCCAACGCAGCCCTTGGTATGAGTCGTAAGCAGGCCAACGAGATTATCAAGCAATGTGAGGAGCGTTATGTTGAGTTCTTGGGCAAACAGCCGATCGGCAAGCCTTTCCAAGAAGTCTACGACCTGACCCTGATGGAGCCCATCAAGGAGTGGCAGGACATGTACCTCAAGGTGAAAGATGAAGTACGCAAGATGGGTATGCCTTTCTAAATAGATATTGTGTGCATCAATCAATATATACTGATGCTGTTGAACCATAACCTTATGGGAGGCTGAGATAACTTAGCCTCCTTTTTTGAATGATATGGGTGTCAACTACTCCCACTTAACTCTTTGAGTTTGAAGTGGGAACTTGTAACTCGTCAGTGGTAAACGTCTTTTGACTCCCACCTCTTAGCGCAAAATAGTGTGCGTACGGTTACATAAGGGCAGGCTGACACCTACCCAGGCACTACCAGTCATGCTGATACTGCCATTTCAGCCAAGTACTCGATTCCTTTGGCCTGAAGATTCATGGCGCCGATGCGATCATCATTGGATGTGTATCGACAGGAATTACAACAGAAGGTATGCGTCTTCTTATTGCGGTTTCCCTTTTCAGTATGTCCGCACATAGGACACGCCTGGGACGTATAAGCCGGATCCACGGCGATGACCTTGGATAGATTCAGGGCTGCCTTGTACTCAATCATGGACCTGAGCTGGTAGAATGACCAGGATACGGATACATACCGATCCTTCTTACGGACGCGCTCAGTAGCCTTTCGGACATTGCTTAAGTCCTCTACGACAAAGAGGGTGTTCTCCCCGCCTCGGTCAATCAGTGCCTTAGATACCTGATGATTTACATCAGTTGTCTTTGATATGGCGTCTGGGAAAGAACAAGGTCTCCCCGTTGGAATCATATGAGACAGCCACGAAGTTAAGTCCCATATCGATACCTACTATCTGTTTTATATCCAGCAAGGAAGTCTCAACCATTTCCTTGGTTGCCGGGATATGCAGAAAGTACTTCTTGCGTTTGTTGACCAGCTTGGCGGTCCCGAATTTCCAGGAACCGCCAAAATACTGTTCCATCCCTTTGGTTTCAAAGGGAACCTTGATTCTGCCTTGCAGGGTGTTTAGGGAGAGTGTTCCAGGTTTCAAGGAGTAGTCCCTGTTCCAAACCAGGTCGTACGCAGGTTTCTTGAATTTCACGAGACCATTCATGACCATTTGATTTGGTGGCCTTGTAACGTGCAATGACAGTCTTCATCACGGACTGGGCCATCTGGGATTTCAGCCCATACTCATTCCTGAGCAACCAGTAGGTTTCCTCATGCAGTTT
>DAOUPV010000118.1 GCA_030625965.1 Clostridia bacterium | reverse complement strand
CGGATGATATTCTTGTCTCTGAGTTCTGTCGGGTCAATATTCAGTATCGAGGCCAACTCATTTACAATGGTCTCCACAGCAAAGGTGGTTTGGGTCTTGCCGTAACCACGGTAAGCCCCGGAGGAAACCCGGTTGGTATATAGCGATTTACCGTCGTAACGGTAGCCGTCAAGCTTGTTATAGAGAGCCATGCATTTTTCCACACCGGCTTCCATTACTGTCCAGCAGTGCTCCCCGTAGGCTCCGGCATCGGATCTGGCTTTCATATCGAAACACTTGATGATACCGTCCTTGGTGGCTCCGACCGTCAGTTCGAACTTGTAGGGATGGCGTCTGGTGGCCGCCAGGAACACTTCATTACGTGTGAAATAGATCTTGGCCGGTCTTCCAGTCCTCATGGTAACCAACGCCGGGTAGAACTCAGCGCCAGTAGATTGCTTGCATCCGAAGGCTCCACCGATTCTAGGCTTGATGACCCGCACCTGCTGCAAAGGCATGCTCAGCGCATTGGCCACTTGGCGGCGTACGTGGAACGGCACTTGGGTAGAAGCCACCACATTCAGTCTGCCGGCATGGTCTTGATAGGTATAGGCCGTAAGAGGCTCCATCATGGCCGGGTGAGTTGCCTGGGTAAAGTATTCCCTGGTGATGACTACATCCGATTCTTCTAGACCTTTTTCATAGTCCCCGATGTCTACAGTCAGGGAAGCCGCTACATTCTCCTTGGGCCTGAAACCGAAATCGAAGTGGGCATAACAATCATCTTCCTGGTGTACCACGACTTTGTTGCCTTCAGCTTCCATGAAATCAAGGACCGGTTCTAAGACCTCGTACTCCACCTTAATCAGACCAATGGCCTCCAGGGCCTGACGCTCGGTTGTAGCGGCCACGATGGCCACATCATCCCCCTTGAAGCGCACATACTCATCCAAGACCTTCCAGTCCTGGGGAGAGGGCTCCGGAAAAGTCTGCCCAGCTCTGGTGATGGGTTTGGCCGAAATATCCTTATGGGTCAGGATGCAAGCCACACCCTGAACCTTCAGGGCTTCCGTAATATCGATGTCAACGATTCTGGCATAGTGATGTTCACTATGCATCAACTTGACCACCAAGGCATCGGGGGAAGCGATATCGTCCGTATAGATGGGTGCGCCAGTCACGATTCTCAGTCCGTCTTGTTTATCTATTCTCTTATTAACAGCCATTACTCGACCCCCAAATATTTCTTGATACCCTTAAGCTGGGGTACATAGCCGGTGCAGCGACACAGGTTGCCGTTGGTGTAGTGCTTGATTTCTTCATCCGTGGGCTTGGCGTTCTCGCGTTTCAAGGCGATGGTCGTCAAAATGAGAGACGGTGTGCAGAATCCGCACTGGTCTCCGCCTTCCTTGATGATCAGGCTGCCCAGCTTGATGGCTTCTTCCCTCTCACCTTCCAAAGTGGTAACCGCATGACCATTTGCTCTGACACTCAGGAAGCTGCAGGACAGGATGGGCTTTCCATCCAAGAGAACGGTGCAGGCACCGCAGGAACTCTTGTCACAGCCCCTCTTAATGCTCTTGTAGCCGTTTTTCCTCAGGGTATCCGCCAAGAACTCATCCGGTCTTACCTTAAAGGTTCTATCTTCATTGTTAATCGTAATATTAATCTGCATCACGCACCTCCTTCAGTGCCCTTAGTACCAGCACGCGGCACATGTCTTTTCTGTATTCAGCGGAAGCAAGACGGTTGGTTCCAAAGGAGAGTTCCTCCGCAGCCAGATCTGCCGCTTTCTCCAGATCGCTGTCATTCCACTCGCTGCTCGCAAGTGCTTCCATGGCCCCAGTGGCCAATTCAGCGCACTTGGGTCTGGCACCGACTGTGATCTTCACCTCATTACCCGATCTGCTTACTGCAGCGTTTATGAGCGCGAAATCCGTTTCTGAGTTTCTGAGCACTTGCCAGGCTGCCTTGCTGTTGTCCCTCTTGATCAGGATGTATTTCAGAAGATCCTTCTTGATGCTCCGATCACTCAGGTAGGTTTCCAGGCTAACGGTTCCCGCATCTTCCAGTTCCACACTTGTGTCCAATGCCAAAAGTGCAGTAATGGGATCGGAGAATCCGTAACGCGCAGCAACGGGAGCACCGATACTGGCCATGTTGCGGAACTGCACACCCAGGATACCGCTGACCGATTTGCCGAGCACACCGCTAAAATAGCTATTCAATGCCTTATCCGTTTCCATATCCCGTAGTGTGACCATGGCCCCGATCTGGAAATGGTCTTCCATCTCTTCGATCCGGTCCAATCCAAGCCCAGATATATCAATGGCTTTGTCGATGGTCAATCTATCGGACAGCCTTAAGAACAGCCCTCCGGCGATGATTCTAGCTCCTGCTTCCGTTTGCAGCAGCTGGTAGGCTTCTCTTGTGGAATCTGGTTGAAGCAACTCCCTGATTGTGAACATGTCTCCCCCTTATATTTGAACAATAGCCACGCTAAGTTCATATTTACGAAGTTCTACTTGAGAACAAATTGAGAACAAAAAAATAATCGCCCTTTGCTTTAGCGCTTTAATTCGCTAAATATTTGGGCTAGTCTACATAATATCATAAGTTCATTATCTTGGTTACTGCATATTTTCACAAATAATTAACTTATTTCCCTAGATATGCGCAAAGATGGTTTCATAAACACAAATATCCGGTCGTAGAATGAAACAGATCTATGTATCTTTCTTCCGGATAATAAGTAGAACCCCGGGATGAAATTCATCCCGGGGTTCTACTCCGCTTATTGCTATGATCTTGTAGAGTTGTTGAGCTAGTTTATTTCAATTTCCTGTGCCAGCATTTTATAATCTATGGCACCGGACGCCAAATCTTCGATAATATCCTGCAATTTTTCTTTGTACTCTTCAGGAATCTGATCTTCGAATCCGTGCCACTCGCCCAAGTAGACCGCACCTTCATCGAGACCGATCAGGTAGGCATCTCCAGTCAGCTCACCTGCCAGATAGAGGTCGTACAGGTAAGTGAACATAACACCGCCGTCATTGATTGCTGTATTGACCACGGTATCCGGAGCAATATCGTTCATATCCGTGTTCACACCCACATAATAGATGTCTCGTTCTTTGGCTCCTTCAACTGCACCCAGATTGGCTTGATCGGCGCATGCCATGATGGTGTCCGCACCGGCTTCAATCATGGCAAAGGTGATTTCCTTACACTGGTTGGCATCTTCAAAATTACCGGTCATGGTGGCAATCACTTCTATGTCTGAATCAATATACTTGGCACCAGCACCATAACCCTTGACCATATCGGCGATCGGCGGGATATCCATACCACCAATGCCTCCAACAACCTTGGTTTCGGTAATCAGTCCGGCGATGGCTCCTGCAATAAAGCCTTGTTGGACATAGTCAAGACCAATGGTGGACAGATTGGACCCGTTGGGTATACCGCTGACTACGGCAAATGAGATGTCCGGATATTCCTTCGCTACCTTGGTGCCTGCATCTGCAAACTCAAAACCATGCGCGATGATCAGGTCGAACTCCTGTTCTGCAAAACCGCGGAACACTTCTTCTTTGTCTGAGTTGGAAATGCTTTCAACAAATGAGGTCTCAACATTCACATATTGCTCCTCGATACGCATAAGACCTTCATAAGCCAGTGCGTTCCAACCCATGTCACTGATGGGGCCCGCTAGTAACAAGGCCACTTTTATCGGTTCTGCTGCAGGCACCACTATCTCATCTTCACCATTGGCCGTTGCAGATTCATTGCTGCTGCAACCGACAACCGATATCAACATCGCTGCCAACAATAGAACCACCATTAATCTCTTCAACATACATACCTCCTCAATCCTGGCATAATGCCATTTAACATTGTGCAACAAGTCTCTTTGCTAATTCCACTTCCGAATTGATTTGTTCAACTATCTTTGAATGGAATAGATGCTGTTTAGTTTGGTATTTCTGTTGTTCATTATGCTCTAATTAACTTGCTTTAGATATTTCTCTTACATCGTCTGTTGCGAAAACGCTCATTCTTGTCATCTTGACCACTACGAAGTACACCAGGGCACTGGCGATAATTGAATTCACCGCGCTGGATCCGACCTGAATATAGTGACCAACGGCTACACCTACAATCCAGGCTACCACCGCCGGGAAGTAGATCTTTGACTTGATTTCCTTATGGTCTCTCTCGTACTTCCCTGAGAACAAGTGCGCATCGGTGATCAGTACACCAGCGATGGGTACGATCAAGGTTCCGCTGATCAGGATGAACTCAAAGAAGTAGTTATATAACTTGAAGGTGGACAATATGACTCCGGCTACGGCCAACAGGATGGTGATGACCAATTTGCTGGTCTTGTCGAAGGTATTGGCCATACCCAGGGAACCGGAATACAGGTTGTTCTGGATGGTGGTCCACTGAATGGCGATCAAGAGGAACAGGCCAATCATACCCATCTGCAGTCCGACCATGATCTCCACGATGTCCCAGGTGCCGACCGCTAATGAGAATATGGCACCGACGATATAAAAGAAGGTGCAACCAACTACGAAAGCCAGCGTGGTTGAAATACCAGCATCCTTCTCGGTCCTGGCATATCTGCCAATATCAGCTGCCACGATGGCTCCGGTAATCCATGAATTGATTACGGTGGCAACACACATGGTAAATGGCTTAGGATCTGTGGGGTCTAGTGCAAACAATGGCGCGAAACCACCTGCTGTCGCTTTATACAATCCGAAAACCAGGAACACTACGATGGCCGGGACAACCATACGGCTCAACCATTCGATGCCCTTGTAATCGAATAAGGCGGTAATGGACATG
>DAOUPV010000056.1 GCA_030625965.1 Clostridia bacterium | reverse complement strand
ACCTTGCAGCTGATCCGTCCTTCCTTGCTTGCCTCATTGATTTTGTTGTCGATTTCTTCCATTCTGATCTTATCCATCATCTTACCTCCTCATCCACGTTGGCCATCCCCTGATACAGACTGCTCACCGGAAAATCCAACTGCTTGTCCTGCCAGAATTCATCCAGCAACCAGGCCGGATGAACGGTCAAGTTGCTCTCCAAGAGCTGGTCTCTAGTATAGTAACCCACATCCTGGATGTACTGGGTCTCCTCCTCCGGGTCGTAGCCCTTAGCGAGCTCGCCACCGGTTTTCCTGAGTAGCACGTAGGTCTCCAGATTGTGGTAATTCCGCTCATCCTCCACGAACTGGCGTACGTAGATGATGCGCTCGGGTTCGGTCGTAAGACCGGTTTCCTCGAAGACCTCGCGCACAGCGCCATCCAAGACGGTCTCGCCTTCCAGCAGCCCCCCTCCGGGAGGCATCAGCCAGTATTCCTCTTTCGTCTGGTGCTTGTGCAGCACCATCAAAATGCTGTTTTCTTCCATTACGATGCCGACGCAGCGGATGCGGTGTTTATGCATGGATTCTCCTTGTATTTTAGTTTCATTCCTATTATAGAGCAGGACGCCCAATTGTGCGAATAAAAAAGCGCTATTCTTAAACTAGCATAACGCTTTTCCCCATGGGACTCAATCTTCTATCTATAAATCAGTCAATATACCTCATTTGTTTTGTATTTTCAGCACTCAAACCAACCTTGTTAGTAGACCTTCCCTTCCTCGATAATCGAAAGAAGCCTTCAACCAACACTATTACAATCCATCAAACCTTTTCAATACCTCAATTCAGATTATCATATTTGTACCGGTTCAATATTCTTCGATTCTGGAGTCATAACGCAAACTAAAATTGTTAATTCGCACCCATTGATCTCCCGGCTGGGGAACCTTCCAAATCCTAAAATATCTGCTGAATTGAGTACTGCCTACAATTCGCTGATCCACTTCGTCTGCAGACCCCTCAAAGAGGAAACCCGCACCGAATTGTTCGACAAAACTCCATCCGTCATTTTCCAGCATTGAGCGGATGGGAGCATCCCCATCCTTCGTTCTGCTAATGTAATATCTAGTCGTCGAGTCTGTGTAATACTCAAAAATCGCAGTATCTCTCAAGCTGAGATTAGCTATCCCGTTAACAACCGAAAGCGTATTTTCTTCTTGTGTCATCAGCGGATAAATCCGGATTGTAATCAATGCTAGAGCAACCATGACCATTCCTATCAGCAGTTTTCTATTTCCAGACTTATTCATATTTACCTCATTTATTCTCAAATGGATCACACTTAACTCAATATAAAAGTTGCTTGATGTATTTCAATACTATGCTTACTCTGTCTATCGGTCAAGCCTGATGTGAAATATCTTGTATTGTTGTCCTAGTTTGTCTTTTCTCCCCTTAGGAGTTTGTTGAAAAAGCCTATAATAGAAGAGGAATGGCATCATCTGCCATCCCCCAAAATGTTATTCCTTATTCAGTTACCGTCGTCTGGCGTTCTAATTCGGCCACAAGCTCGGTCTCAGCCACCACCCAGTCGATCTTGCCTGAATAATGGCCAATCAGTCGACCGTCGGACGCATAAAAGAGCAGCGTCGGTGTCACCTGGACTTTCTTCTTCCAAGCGAACTCCAATTCACCCTCGTCCTCCACGTCGATATCCACCCAGCGCAGATCTGCCAGCTCGCCTAGACGTTCCGACAAAGCCTGCTTGTCATCAACCGCCGTCCGGCTAACCAGACAGCTGTTGGAATGAAAATAGAGCACGTACGGTTCCTCAGCGGACAGAGCTTGGGATTCCTGCTCCCGGCCGCTGTAAACTTGTCCGATAATACCAAAATTGTAAGCTGAAAAGAGCACAACAGCAAAAGTTATCAACACGATCAGCAGACGAAAACTCTTAGTAACTTTACCCATTTTACTCCTTTCGGGGACAGTTATCCCCATTATCCACAGGATTTAGCCACAAAACACATGTTCTTGTGGATAAGTGTCATCCGTGGATGGGAATGCTGGGAACAGCGTTCAAATCCAGTCCTGCCACTTTGCCCTGACCCGCCAGATAGTAGGCTGCAGCACCAATCATAGCCGCATTGTCGGTGCAAAGCACCGGTTCCGGGAATATTAGTTGTATCCCTTCCGGCTCCAGTCGTTCCTTCATTCTGAGCCTTAGCGCCTGGTTGCTGGCCACACCTCCAGCCAGGGCCACAGTGCGTACTTTCTTCTCTTTGGCCGCTCTTAGCGTCTTCTCCACCAGCACCTCCATGAGTGCCTCCTGGAAGCTTCTGGCCACGTCCTCGACCACGATATCCTGCCCGTTCTGCTTATTCTTGTGCAAGTAATTGATCACCGAGGACTTGAGTCCGGAAAAACTGAAATCATAGGAATCCGCTTCCAAATAGGCGCGCGGGAACTTGATGTTCTCCGCCCCTACGAGAGCTGCTTTTTCAATTTCCGGTCCGCCGGGATAACCTAAACCCAATACCCGGGCCACCTTGTCAAAGGCTTCACCGGCAGCATCATCTCTGGTCTGTCCCAGGATGCTCATTTTCCCATGGTCTTCCCAATAGATGATGCTGGTGTGCCCTCCGGATACCACCGTGCAGATCAGAGGGAATTCCACATCTGGATGACTGAGCAGATTGGCGTACATATGTCCCAGTAGATGATGCACAGGCACCAAGGGAATCTTCAAAGCGTAGGCCAGTGATTTGGCTAAGGACACGCCGACCAACAGCGCCCCGACCAGACCCGGACCGTAGGTGACCGCGAGGCAATCCAGATCCTTCTTGTCCACACCAGCCTCCACGAGTGCCATTTCCACAACTTCCAGAACGTTCTCCAGGTGTTTCCTGGAGGCGATCTCCGGCACCACACCGCCATACAATTGATGGATGGCAATCTGGGAAGAAATCACATTGGAACGTATGATGCGGCCGTTCTCGATCACGGCCGCAGATGTCTCGTCACAACTGGTCTCCAGGGCCAGCAGTAATTTTGGTTTTTCAGTCATTGAAATGCCTCCACATGATCAGCGCATCTTCTTTGTTGTCGCTGTAATATTCCTTGCGTCGCCCTTCAACCACAAAACCATTGTGCTCGTAAAGCGCTTTGGCCGCCTCGTTGCTGGCCCGTACTTCCAGGGTCACATCCGTGAGGCTTGCCCCAATGGCATACAACAGCAGCGTGTTCAGAAGGGTCTGTCCCAGACCCTTCCTGCGGTGTAGCGGATGGACGGCAATGTTGGTGATGTGACCCTCGTTTACGACTGACCACATGCCCCCATAGCCCACCACCTGGCCATCGATCAGGGCCACGTAGTAGCGAGCCAGATTATTGGACTCCAGCTCGTAGATGAAGGTATCCCGGCTCCAGGGTGTAGCGAAGCAGAGATGCTCCACCGCCAGCAAACCGTCAATATATTCGTTCTTTAATGGCTCGATCCTCACTTCACTCATGAGCACCCGCCTTCTTCAAGTTCTGTTCCGCCTGGGATGCCCGAATATAGGTAGGGGAGAGACCTTTCAGGTCATCTTCCCCCTCTAGAGCGTAGCGCTCCAAGGCCAGCAGGCCCACCGATGCAGCTCTGTTGTCCACGCTTGCCGGTGAAGCAAAGCGGGCCTCAGGCATGCATTCCGCAAGCTCTGCCCGGATGGCATGGACCCCGTCCCCCATGAAGATGGGGTTCATCAGCCCCAGCTCTTGCAGTCTCTCAGCGATGCTCTGTGCATTCAGCACGAAATAGTCACCGACCCGCTCGTCTCCCCCGACAAAGAAACCCCCGAAGGCTTCCTTCCTCCTGGCATTGATGAGCGGTACCACGGTGCCCAGATCGCCACGAAGCGCATAGGCCATGGCATCCAGGGTGTTGACCCCCTTCAAAGGCAGGTCCCAGCCGTATGCCAGTCCCTTGGCTGTGGCCATGCCGATGCGCAGTCCGGTAAAAGAACCAGGACCCACAGATACGGCCAACAGACCGATTTCCTCCGCGTCCATATCCGCATCCGCGAGCATGCCGTCAATAAGGGGCAGCAGCTTCTCCGAATGGTTCTTACGGATGTTCAGGAACCGTTCGGCCTGAACCATCCCCTCCTCACATAAGGCCACCGATGCCACATTGGTGGCGCTTTCTATGCTAAGCACTTTCATAGGCTATTCCTGCACTTTCCAATAGTTTGCTGACACGGTCGAGCAGCACTTCTCCCGCACCCACCCCCGTCAGTTCCATGTCTCTAATCGTTTCCTCACTCCGTTCGATCCGCACCAGCAGGTAATCGTCCGGCCAGAGATTGGGAAATTGTTCCGCCCATTCCATCAGGCAGAGCCCATCCCCGTAAAGCACGTCCTCCAGACCGATATCCAGCGCTTCTTCTTCACTATTCAAGCGGTACACGTCCAGATGATACAAAGGCATGGTGCCTTGGTAGATCTGCATCAGGGTGAAGGTGGGGCTAGTCACATCGTTCATGATTCCCAATCCGGCCGCAATGCCCTGGCTCATGGTGGTCTTGCCCGCACCCAGGTCTCCGGTGAAGAGAACTACGTCCCCGGGTTCCGCCGACCTTCCGATCATCTCGCCGATCCTCTTGGTATGGACCGGATTATCACTAGTCAGTTTCAGCTGTTTCACGATAGACTTCTTCTCCTTTGATCCAGACTCGGCTCACACGGGCATAAAAATCCAGCGGATCCCCGTCGAACAGAGCCATATTGGCTTCGTATCCGGCCGCAAGCGTACCGATACGTTCCGAGAGCCCCAGGTTCTCGGCCGCCTGGTTGGTAATGGAAGATAAGGTAGCCAGTTCGGACAGACCTTCCTTCCTGGCCTGCATGGCCATAAACCGCAAGGCTTCCGCCGGTAGTTCTGGCCCATCGCTGATCAGACAGAACGGTATGCCCGCTTCTTCCAAAAGCGCCGGCAACCCAGCTGAGATATCTTGCATCTCCCGTTTACAGCGGGTCATGAAGAATGGTCCCACCGACAACCGGATATTTTTCTGCTTCAGTTCATCCAAAATATGAGCTGCACCCGTAGCGTGTTCCACGATAAGATCCAAATGGAACTCTTCGGCCAGACGTATGGCCGTCAGTATGTCATCATCGCGGTGCGCATGCACCCGGAAGGGGATCTTACGCTCCAAAAGCCATTTCAGAGGCTCCAGTTCCAGGTCATACAGATCGGGATTTTCATCTTGCTCCTCACGGTAACGCATGGCTGCATATAGGGCCTTGCGCAAAAGGGCCATCTCACCCATTCGTGTGAACGGCTGTGAACCCTTGCTTCCGTAATCCCGCTTTGGATTCTCACCAAGTGCCCCCTTAATACTGTTCGGTTCCTGGATCAACATCTCAGAAATGGTACGACCAGCCGTATAGAGGCTGGCACCCTGACCGCCGATCAGGTTGGAACTCCCGGGCATGATGCCTACGGTAGTAATTCCCGCTGCCAAAGCATCCTTAAAGGAGGCGTCGGCCGGATAGATGCCATCGATGACACGAAGCCCCGCCTGAACTGGATTCCCCAGTTCATTGGCATCGTCACCGCTAGGATCCATTTCTTCCAAGAGGCCGATATGGCTGTGTGCATCCACCAGTCCTGGAATGAGAACGCCGGGACAGTCCTGCTCCTCATCCGCAACTCCGCTCCAGTCCGATTGGGCTCCGGTCTCAAGGATCAATCCATCCTGGACCAGCACGTAGGCACGCTCCTCATATTTACCATTAATTAAGGCCTTATCGGCCCGAAATAGTTTCTTACTCATCCTTATACACCCTCGGTACCCGTTCACTGAGCCCGGTCAGTATCTCATAATTGATGGAGCCGGTCAAGCCGGCCAGTTCAGAGACCGGAAGGCTCTCTCCGGTTTCCTGTTCCACACCGTAGAGCACCACTTCGGTACCCAGTTCCACACCCTCGATATCCGTCACATCGATCATCATCTGGTCCATACAGATGCTACCCACGATAGGAGCACGTTTCCCCTTTATGAGTACACTGGCCCTGTTGGACAGAATGCGGGGGTATCCGTCGGCGTAACCCAACGGCAATGTGGCGATTACCGAATCCCTGGTGGTCACATAGGTGCCGCCATAGCTGATGCGCATGCCTGGCTTGGCATGCAGGATGTTCACGATGCTGGCCTTCAATGTCAACGCCTGTTCCAATGGCAGTAGCGCACAGCAGTCCTCGATGTATTGGGACGGATAGTGTCCGTAGAGGATAATACCAGGCCGTACCATGTCCATATGCCCCTCGCTCATGGTCAGGATGGTAGCGCTGTTGGCCAGATGCTTGACGGGAATCTTGGTCGGCTGACCGTTTTTATCATTCTTGGTCACCAGCATCTTTTCCAGCTGGTCCGTGAAATCCAGGAAACGGTCCAGTTGCATCCGGCAATAGTCTACATCCCCAGTATCGGCGCTGGCCATATGGGAAAAGATACCATCGATCTGGATGTTGCTCAGATCATCGATCTCCATGATATCCCTGAGCGACTGTTCGTCACTGACAAAACCGATCCGGTGCATGCCTGTATCCACCTTGATGTGCACCTTGACTGTAGCCTCCGCCTTGATGGCGGCCTCATTCAGCTTCACGGCCTGCTCCTTGTTGAAGATGGTCTGCATGATATCGTACTGCAACAGCTGATCGTAGTCCTTCCAGTCGGTGTATCCCAGGATCAGGATCGGTTTGGTAATCCATTTCTTCCTTAGATCGATGGCCTCCGACAGGACGGCCACACCAAAATAGTCCGTCACTTCGTTCAAGGCCTCCTTGGCTACATGGCTGGCGCCATGGCCATATCCGTTGGCCTTGATGATGGACATGATCTTGGTTTCTGGTGCCAGAAACTCTCTCAACTTCCTTATGTTTCCGCGGATAGCCCGCGTATCCACTTCTGCCCAAACTAGTCTCATATTTTCTCCTATACGATCTTGGTTAAAAAGGCATGGCTCTCCCATACCTGCTTCACACTCATTAACGCTTTTGCTATATAGCTGGTGATGTCACCGGCCTTCATGGATTCTTCGCCCCACTCCTGGGCCGCCAAATCACCGGCCAGTCCGTGCAGATAGGCTCCGGTCTCAGCTGCTGAGAAGGGGTCCAGCCCCTGTCCCATCAACGCCCCAATCAGGCCGCACAATACGTCCCCGGATCCGCCTGTGGCCATACCGGGATTCCCGCTGCTGTTAATGGCCAGCTTCTTCCCATCATAAATCAGGGTGCGGCTGCCCTTCAAGAGCACCACGCCCCCATATCTTCCCTGCAATGCTTCTATCGCACCGACCCGGTTTTTCTTCACTTCACTGACGCTCCAGCCCAACAATCTGGCCGCCTCCCCTTCATGGGGTGTGATTACCATGGGCGAGCGTCTCTCGATCTCCTCCGGCCAGATGTTCGCCAGATGGAAAAGTGCATCGGCATCCACAACCAGAGGTATGGTGGATTCCGAGATCAGCCTTTTCACCAGACCGGTCGACGCTTCATGGCGTCCCATACCCGGTCCCAGAATCAGCACATCCCGCAGGGCGCTCTCCTTAAGAATCTCGTCTGCCAGGTCCACGCCCAGACAACCCTCTGTCCCGGACATGGGGATGGTCATGGCCTCCGTCAGTTTCTGTTCCAGAATCGCATTCACATCTTCCGGTACGACGCAGCTCACCAGACCTGCTCCGCTTCTGACCGCCCCTTCGGCACTCAGATAGACCGCTCCGGTCATGCCTTTCTTGCCGCCGACCAACAGGATTTTGCCCGCATCGCCCTTATGCAACTGGGCCTTCCTCTTGCCGATCATGTTGCTGACTTCCTTGGCAGTCAAAATGCTGTAGCCAGTATCAAACCGGCGCAACAGGGTTTCCGGCAGCGAAATGCTACCCAGAAATACCGCACCCGCACGCTTTCTTTCATCCAGGAACAAGCCGATTTTGGGCACGCCCAGGGTGACTGTGTATTCGCTTTCCATGACCGTATCACCGAGCCCGGTGTTGCTGTCAAGACCTGACGGAATATCCAAAGCGATCTTGGTGGCTGAAGAATCATTGTAATTGGTGTAGGTCTCCCAGAGTTCTTCCCGCATGCTACCGCTAAAGCCGGTGCCGAACAGGGCATCGAGCAGCACGTCCGCTTCCTCCATGCAGTCTAGGATTTCCTTTTCCTGATCCGAAAAGACCAGATGGGATGGATCCACCTCCATCATCTCCACCATCCTGTACTGTTTCATGGCGTCAGGTGACAGTTTCTCCGTCGCATTGGCCAGGATCAGGTACGGCTGGTAACCAAGGTTCCACAGGTGCCGGAACACAGCGATGCCGTCCCCGCCGTTGTTTCCCTTGCCGGCAATGATGCAGACCATCTGGGATGTGAGATTGATATGCTTCTGCATGAATTCCACAACCCTGAGTGCCGCATTTTCCATCAGCACCAGACCTGGAATTCCATACTCCTCCATGGCCATCTTATCTATTTGTTTAATGGTTTTTCCTTCAACCGCAAACATTCAATCCTCCCCCACCGCGAATGCGATGGCCGTTCCGCCGTCGTGAGACATGCTCAGCGACACCGAGCGGATATTCAAGCTACGTAGCAGTTCTTCAGCACCGGGGCCGAAGCTGTAATACGGTTCTCCCGATTCCTTGTTGACTACCTCGATATCCTGGAAGCTGCAGGCGGAGAGTCCCTTGCCCACAACCTTCATGAAGGCTTCCTTGGCCGCAAAACGTGCGGCATACTTCTCCCAGGGAGTCGCGTAACGCTGGCAGTATGCCTGCTCGTCCGGAGTGAATACCCGGTCCCTGAAATGGTCATTGTTTTCCATTGCTTTTTGGATGCGCTCCACGCGCACCATATCCACGCCGATGCCGATTATCATAGTTATTCCTTTCAAGGTATCACACCTATTATACAACAAGCCTCATGCAAAAAGAAGAAACCAGTCGAAACTGGTTCCTTCTTTGCACAAAACTGTTAACTTGTTGTTTTTTATTTCAAAATACTATCCAAAACGGCCGGTTATATAATCCTCAGTACGCTGATCCCTGGGATTGGAGAAGATCCTCTCTGTGTAGTCGTACTCGACAAGCTCACCCAGCAGGAAATAGGCAGTGCGGTCGGAAATCCGGGCCGCCTGCTGCATGGAGTGGGTCACGATGGCGATGGTATAGTCCTTCTTCAAACGGTTGATCAGCTCCTCGATCCGGGATGTGGCGATGGGATCCAGCGCTGAGGTCGGCTCGTCCATCAGGATGATATCCGGCTGGACCGCCAGACACCTGGCGATGCAGAGTCTTTGCTGCTGTCCACCCGACAGACCGTAGGCATTGTCGTCCAGTCGATCTTTCACCTCGTCCCAGAGGGCTGACGCCTTGAGACTGGTTTCCAGGATTTCCATCAGAAGCTGCTTGTTCTTGATTCCATGGATCTTGGGACCGTAGAGCACGTTCTCGTATATGGATTTCGGGAAAGGATTGGGTTTCTGGAACACCATACCCACCTTGGTCCTCAGCTCTTCCACTCGCAGATCCTTATCGAAGATATCCCGACCGTGGTATAGGATCTCGCCGCTGGTGCGTACACCAGGCACGTTCTCGATCATGCGGTTCAAGGTCTTGATGAAGGTGGATTTGCCGCAACCGCTCGGTCCAATGATGGCGGTGACATGGTTCTTCAGGATCTGTAGATTTACATCTTTCAAGGCATGGGTCTCGCCATACCATAGGTTCAAGCCCCTGACGTCGTAAACGACATCCGGCAAATTATTCGTATCTTGTCTCAAATTTCTATCCTCCCTCTAATAGCTTTTCTGGAACTTGTTTCGGATAATGATCGCTATGGAATTCATCAGGAACAATACCAGGAGCAGCACCACGATGGTGGCCGATGCCAGATTGGCATATTCCCTGGTCAGCACGCTGTCCAACGTCCAATAGTAGATTTGGATGGGCAGTGCCGTGAAATCATCCATCACACTGGTGGGCACACGCATAATCAGCGCTGGGATACCCAGCACGACCAATGGCGCCGTCTCTCCAATGGCCCTGGAAACCGACAGGATGGATCCAGTCAGGATGCCAGGCAGGGCGATTGGGAGAACAACCTTCCAGATGGTCGTCCACTTGGAAGCGCCCATGGCATAGGAACCATCCCGTAGAAATCCCGGTACCGCACGGATGGCTTCCTGGGCCGATACAACGATGATGGGCAGCACCATCAGGGACAGGGTCAAGCCTCCCGCCAGGATGCTGGATCCCAGATGCAGTATCCTGCCGAATAAAGACAAACCCAGCAGGCCGAAGATGACCGAGGGCACACTGGCCAGATTGGACAGGTTGATACGGATGAAATCCCGCAGCCTCCCCTCTGTCGCATATTCCTCCAGATAGATGGCTGTGGATACGCCCAGCACGATGGTCACGGGAATCACGATCAGGATCAGACCGATGGAGCCCACGATGGCGCCCCAGATACCAGCCTTTTCCGGAAAGATGGAAAGGTTGCTGCTCAGGAACTGCCAGTCCAACCAACCGATGCTCTGGCTGATAATCTGGTAAAACAGGATGGCCAGTACGGCTATGGCAAAGGCTGTCGATAGCGAGAAAACCCGCTGCAGCAGATTGTTCAACCACACCCGCCTGCGGATACGGGCGGGATCGATTCTCACGGGCCGGCGATTGATGATTTCACGGTCCTTCTCGATTTCCAGTTGTTGTAATAGTTGGGCCTCGAATTCCATATCAGTACACCTCCCTGTATTTTTTCGAAATATATTGGGCCAGCAGGTTCATCAACAGAGTGAAGACGAACAGGATCAAGCCCACAGCATACAGACTGTAGTAACCCGTGGTCCCCGCACCGGCGTCCCCGCTGGTGAATTCCACGATATAGGATGTCATGGTCTGCATGGACTGCGTGATATCAAAGCTAAAGTTCTTATTGCTGCCGCTGGCGATGGTCACGATCATGGTCTCTCCGATGGCTCTGGAAATGGCCAACACGAATGAAGCCACGATACCGGATATGGCCGCCGGCAGAACCACCTTGACCGCCACCTCGAAGCGGGTCGAGCCCAGGCCCAGCGCACCTTCGCGCATGGCATCGGGTACTGCGTTCATGGCATCCTCAGACAGAGAGGCCACCATGGGAATGATCATGATGCCCATCACGATTCCCGGACTGATTACGTTCTTGGATCCCAAGGAGGGGATGAGTCGCATCAGCAGCGGGGTCACGAAAGAATAGGCAAAAAATCCGTAGACGATGGTCGGCACGCCCGCCAAAAGCTCCAGCATCGGTTTCAAAACTTTGCGTTTATTGAAGGAAGCGAACTGACTCAAGTAGACAGCCGCCGCCAGGCCTATGGGTACGGCCACCATCATAGCGATCAAAGAAGTGAATATTGTTCCATTGATAAGAGGCAGGATACCGAACGAAGGATCAGCGCTCAGCGGCGCAAGGTCGGTACTGAACACTTCAGACAAAGGAACCTGGCGAAAAAATTTGAATGCGTCAAAAAACAACGTGAGCACGATGCCAACCGTGGTCAGCACGGACATAGAAGCCATGACCAACAGGAACTTGGGCATGACGGCATCCACACGGTTAGCCTTATGACTGATGTTGTCCTGAATCATTTTCCGGACATCGGTTCTTCCATCCATATCTTTTCCTCCTTTCGGTATCGTTTTCTATTTAGAATCGTTTGATGGCATTGCTAATATTCCATAGTTATATAAGACAGCTCAAGATGAGGAGAATCACTCCTCATCTTGACTAAATGCTTATTCATTTCTCTAGTCTTGTACCAGTTATTGGATGGCATCCAGCTGAGCCGCGTAGCCAGCGTAGACATCAGCAGGTAGTGGTGCGAAACCGTTGATGCCGGCCAGGTTGGTAGCGCCTTCCGGAGATACCATGAATTTGGCATAATCCAGAACCTGAGGCTTCTCTTTGGCATAGTGCGCATTCAAGTAGGTGAAAACCGGTCTGGTGAACGCCGCGTAGGGCAGATCCTCACCGATGGTCTCCAGTGTCGGAGTAACAGGCCCTTCACCGAAGTCAACGCTTACGGCCTGCAGTATGTCCTGGTTGCTTACATAGTAGCCGAAACCGAAGAAGGCGATGGCATTCTTGTCGTTGGATACCAGATCAACCAGCGTGGAATATTCCTGCTGCAAACTGGCCGTGGCGACCATGGGTTGCTCATCCAGAATCTTCTCATAGAAGAACTCATAGGTACCGTGGTTCTCATTAGGTCCGTAGAATTTGATTTCCTCGGTGGGCCACCCGGCTCGGATGTCCGACCAGAGCACTGCGTCGTCTGCCTTGTAAGTTCCGGAGACGTACATGCTGATGATCTCTTCAGCAGTCATTTCCGTAGCCCAGGTATTGTCTTTGCTGATAACCATGGTCAGTCCGTCTAGGGCCAGTTTGAATTCCAGCACATCGGTGCCCAGTTCCAGCCCCTGTTCTTTCAGCAGTTCCACTTCAGAATCCTTGATCTTTCTGGAAGCATTAGAGAAATCGGTCTCTCCCGGAATGAACTTCTTGAATCCGGCACTGGATCCAGCCCGGCCAACCTGTACGCTGACACCCGATTCCTGGGTGGTCATGTACTCTTCAGCAAGGTGGGCCATCAGGGGATATACGGTTCCGGACCCGTCAACGATTACGGCTCCGCTGAACCCATCCCCAGTCGGCTCACCCGATGAGCAACCTGTATACGCAAACAGCATGGAAGCGGCTAGCAGTATGATTATAATTTTCTTGAACATTGAATTTCCTCCAAAGTTTGATTGTCTTTATCATTGAGTCGAACTCTCGTTACGACTGATTACACCAGGATTATAGCACGACATTTTCTTCCTTGTGTTTGATCGGGGTTAACCTTCTGTTAAGAATTCATTAAGACGTTTTATGCTCTACTGTGACTAGGAGGACCGTAGAATAAGGCATTTAAGCTATGTCCAAGATTTTTTCATGTCATATCATGTTGTCGTTTGCCAACATAAATCGCACCCGCCGTAGGCAAAATGTCGGCAACCGTTAGGTTTTAAGATCAATTTTTTCTATGAAAAAAGGACCTCAACTGGGGCCCTTTCACCTACTTCTCTTTACGAACACCTTTGACTAGTTCAAGTTGTTATTGCAATTCAGGTATATTTTTTGCAGTCAAGATTGCCTCAAAAAAAAGAGAGCAAGGATAATCCTTACTCTCTCGTGATTTCTTGTGAAGATTTTTCTTTTTCACTAACGATGTATGCTGTACTTCTTCCACCGCCTACTTTTTGTATGTACCCTTCTTTCACTAATTCCCCTAACACTTTTTCAATCGTTGTGACACTGATATCGGGACAAAATTTCAATATATCTGACTTACTAATCTTACCTACTCTTGTGTCGAATATTTTCTTAACTCTATCTGACTTGCTCAACCCTTGTTTTCGTAGAGTCTCCACTCTTGATGAAAATTCTCTATAGGCAGCAAGCACTACACCGAGATAGTATCTCACGAAAGGCCCATAATCATTAGTACCATCGTGCCAGCCATAAGAGCTTCTTTCTAATGTCTCATAATAGCTATCCTTTGATTTTTCAATCATCATCTCAATACTGATGTATTTTCCCACGATGTATGAGTTCTGGTATAAAAGAAGAAGCGTAAGGAGTCGGCTCATTCTTCCGTTCCCATCATTGAATGGGTGGACGCACAGAAAATCTAAAATAAATACTGGTATTAGTAATAATGGATCAACCGTATCCTTTTTCAAGGCATCAACAAAGCTGTTGCACATCTCTTCCATAGTCATTTCTGTTAAATATGCTGGAACAGGCGCAAATCTAACTCGTTTTTCGCCATTTTCGTTCGCTTCTTCAATTACATTATCGGCATTCTTATAGTTACCACCTACTGAACCACTGTTGTAAACGTATAAGTCTCTATGTAATTGCAGTATTATATTGCTTCTTGGAACAATATGATCATAATTCTCATGAATCGTATTCAGGACTTCACGATATCCTGCAATCTCTTCTTCATTCCGATTCCTTGGTTCCGTTTTTAGATTGACGAGATCTCCTAATCTTTTCTCGCTTGTATATATCCCTTCAATTCTATTAGAAGCACCGGTGCTTTGAATTTTAGAGACTTTTACCATCGCTTCAAGAACATCCAGATATGATTCCATATACAACTCTTGTTTACCTCGAAATTCATGGAGTTCTGAAAGTAATCCCACAATTTCTTTGTTATATAAATGATTATCTATACTCAGGTAATCAAATTTTCTCATTCTGCACCCCCCATTGCTATTCTGCATAAATCTTAACACGTAATATGCAGATTATCAAATTAGGGTGGAGAATAGCTCGTCTCACATTTTCGTACTATTAAAAACATATGCCTCCCGAAGAATGATCTTTGATCTCCTCCACACTCGGGACAAGTTTTTGCATTCCAGTAACTTTTTTCTTCCTGAATTCCGCAGTATTTATAGTTTAAATCGCACATTTTTCGGACAAAAAAACCGCCCTCTCAGGCGGTCATGCATCCATATTCAATAGCTCGATTCCTCGGGCCAGTTTACTCTTGTCTTCCGGAACCAGATGGTAGTCCGTAAGCGTCTCCTTACAGAATCCGTCCAGATCCTCTTTGTCCCCTTCCAGCAGTTCCACTTCCAGCTCCCGAATCTTCACATTCCTACCAGCGGCTCGGACAGTTCCTTCATCCAGAGCGCACTCCAGCAGGGCTCCATGGTATTCGATGCGGCGCAGGTGGCGCATGATGTCCGTTTCGATCAAAGGCAGCAA
>DAOUPV010000021.1 GCA_030625965.1 Clostridia bacterium | reverse complement strand
CCAGTTCTAATTCATTATTGTGGCTAATCCAAACTCTCTATCGCTCACGTTCGTATTTATCCCCCAGCTCGTTAAAAATTCTTTCACCGTCCGCCAATTCTCCACCGCCTGCAATTTCCAGTTCGGCTTCTGCCAGCTTCTGGTACAGTTCCACTTTGGACATGGCCTTTTCGTAGGCCTCAATACTCATCACCACCAGATCCCCATAACCGTTCTTGGTGATGTAGATCGGTTCGTCTGATTCGTGACACATCTCGGATATTTCTGTCGTCTTTCGCAAATCCTTGATCGGTCTTATTCTAGGCATTCCTCATCACCTCTCTAAATTATGTCATAATTATAGCATAATTGCGCCATAACAACCAATTTCCGCTTGTGCTGCTCAAAGGGAAATGGCTGACATACCCTTGCTCACAAAAGAAGCCGGCACCCTCGGGTACCAGCCTCTGTTCTTCCCTATTAGATTTTTAGAGCCGCTCGTTGCTCAACCAGGTACGTCCCGAATCGATATGGGCTGCCACGGTCGTAGGCGCAGGCCCTCCAGTCAGCACGCGTTTCTCCACGCACTCGTAGATGTCGATGACCTCATAGATGTCCTCATCGAAGACAGTGGAATAGTTGCGGTACTCTTCGATGGCCAAATCCTCCAGGACCCGTCCTTCCTCGATACACTTGAAGACCAGCTGACCCACGATGCTATGGGCTTCTCGGAAAGGCACCTGCTTCTTGGCCAAATAGTCTGCCACATCGGTAGCGTTGGTAAAGCCACCTTTGGCGCCTTGAGCCATGTTCGCCTTATTGACCTTCATGGTGCCCAGCATGGGTGTCAGGGTCAATAAGGATTTCTTAACGGTATCCACTGTATCAAATAAGGCTTCCTTATCCTCCTGCATATCTTTGTTGTAGGCCAGAGGCAGGGACTTGAGCATGGCGAGTGATCCCATAAGGTTGCCGTAGACCCGTCCGGTCTTGCCCCGGATCAGCTCGGCCACATCCGGATTCTTCTTCTGTGGCATGATGGACGATCCTGTTGAATAGGCGTCATCCAATACTACGAAAGAAAACTCGTCGCTGGCCCAGAGGATGATTTCCTCACACAAACGGGAGAAATGCATCATCAAAATGCTGGCGGATGACTCGAACTCCAAAAGGTAGTCCCGGTCAGACACGCCGTCCAATGAATTGAGGGTGATGGCAGCGAAATCCAGTTCCTCGCGGACCATCTCCCGGTTCAGCGGGAAGGTCGTGCCTGCCAGAGCCCCGGAACCCAGCGGCATCACGTCCGCCCGCTTCAGGGTATCGGCGAACCTTCCGTAATCGCGCCGGAACATCTCGAAATAGGCCATCAAGTGATGGCCCAGGGTTATGGGCTGGGCCTTCTGCAGATGAGTGTATCCTGGCATCACCGTCTCCAGGTTCTCTTCGGCCAGGTTGAGGATGGTCTTTTCCAGATCAAGAAGCAGATGCAGGACGTTCTTCAGCTCTTCCTTGATGAACATCTTGGCATCTAAGGCCACCTGGTCGTTACGGCTGCGGCCGGTGTGCAGTTTCTTGCCCACATCCCCCACCTTCATAGTCAACAGGGTCTCCACGTTCATATGGATGTCTTCTGCACCTACCTCGAACTCCACCTTGCCTGCCTCGATCTCATGCAGCAGTTCCTTCAAACCCTCGATCAGGATCTTGGCCTCTTCTCTGCCAATCACTCCGGTCTCACCCAGCATACGGGCATGGGCCATCGAGCCCCGGATATCCTGGGCATAGAGTCTGGCGTCAAAGGAGATGGAAGAATGGAAATCCTCCACCAACCGATCGGTTTCCTTCTGGAAACGTCCGCCCCATAGTTTCGACATGTTATACCTCCTTGGCACAAAAAGCCCCCTAGGGGCTTTTTGTTACATAGTTATTCTTTATTGGTCGATTCTTTACCTTGCGCTTTTAGGCTACTTGCGCTTCTTGTCCAGCATAGCCTGCACTTTGAGGGGAAGACCGAAGAGGTTGATGAATCCTTCGGCGTCCTTCTGGTTGTATACCTCATCCTCATCGAAGGTCGCGAACTCCTCACTGTAAAGGGAGAACGGTGACTTGGTTCCAGCTACGGTGCAGTTGCCCTTGTAAAGCTTGATGCGGACCGTTCCGGTTACCCGCTTCTGGGTCTCATCCACGAAGGCCTGCAGCGCGTTTCTCAGATTAGAGTACCATTTTCCGTTGTAAACCAACTCAGCGTAACGGGCGGAGATCAGTTCCTTGTAGTGCATGGTGTCACGGTCGAGGCAGAGATACTCCAATTCGGTGTGAGCCGTATACAGGATGCGGCCACCGGGATTCTCGTAAACGCCACGGGACTTCATACCCACCAGACGGTTTTCCACGATATCGTCGATGCCCACGCCATTCTTGGCGCCTAGCTCGTTCAGCTTGGTCAGAAGCTCCAGAGCGGACATCTTCTCACCATCCACGGCTACCGGATTGCCGTCTTCAAAGTCGATACTGATATAGGTCGCTTTGTCAGGTGCCTCCTCGGGCGTCGTGCAGATATGGTACAGATCATTCTTGGGCTCATTCCAGGGATCTTCCAAGTCCATTCCTTCATGGGACAAGTGCCAGATGTTTCTGTCCATGGAATAGTTATTCTCTTTGCTTACAGGTACAGGAATGTTTCTTTCCTTGGCATAGTCGATGGCCTCGTCTCTGGATTTGATATCCCAGATACGCCAGGGTGCTATGATTTTCAGGTCAGGATTCAACGCCTTGATGGTCAGCTCGAAACGAACCTGGTCATTGCCTTTTCCGGTGCAACCGTGGCAGATGGCCTCAGCGCCTTCCAACTCGGCAATCTCCACCAAACGTTTGGCGATAACCGGTCTGGCCGTAGCCGTACCTAACAGGTACTTGTGCTCATATACAGCTCCGGCTCTCAGCGTGGGCCAGATGAAATCTTCCACATATTCGTCACGGAGATCTTCAATATAGAGCTTGCTGGCTCCGGAGTTAATGGCTTTTTCTTGCAGTCCGGACAATTCTTTGCCCTGTCCTACGTCGCCGGCAACGGCGATTACTTCGTAACCGTAGTTCTCTTTAAGCCAGGGAATGATGATGGACGTATCCAGTCCGCCGGAATAGGCGAGTACAACTTTTTTCATATCTTTCTCCTTCTACTTTTCTTTGAATATTTCTCAACTTGCTTCTACTACCTATAGTTTACAGACTTCTAAGAAGATGGCAAGAGTTTTCTACATCAATGCCGCCAGAACTGCTTTCTGAGCATGCATGCGGTTTTCCGCCTCGTCAAAGATTACCGACTGGGGACCTTCCAGGACCGACTCGGTCACTTCCTCGCCGCGATGTGCGGGTAGGCAATGCATCACGATGGCATCTTTGGCCGCCTTCTTCAACAGCTCGTCGTTGATCTGGTAGCTGGACAATACTGCCATACGCTCCTTGGCTTCCTCTTCCTGTCCCATGGAAGCCCATACGTCGGCGTACAACACGTCGGCGTCTTTAGATGCCAGTTGGATGTCCGGCGTGATCAGGATACTGCCACCGGTCTCGGCTGCCACTTCCTTGGCCTGTTTCACGAAGACGGATTCCGGGCTATAGCCGGACGGGGAAGCGATTACCACATCCATACCCATTTTGGCCCCGCCCATCATCAGGGAGTGAGCCATATTGTTGCCGTCGCCGACATAGGTCATCTTCATACCCTTCAGGTTCTTGCCCTTGTGCTCGCGGATGGTCATCAGATCAGCCATCACCTGGCAAGGATGCAGGCTGTCCGTCAGTCCGTTGATTACCGGAATATCCCCGAACTCTGCCAGCTCTTCAACATCAGAGTGTTTGAAGGTACGAATCATGATGCCATCAATGTAACGGGATAGCACTCGTGCCGTATCCTTGATGGGTTCTCCGCGTCCCATTTGCAAATCGTTTGCCGACAAGAACATGGGATAACCACCCAGTTGTACCATGCCCGCCTCAAAGGATACACGGGTACGCGTCGAACTCTTCTGGAAGATCAATCCCAAGGTCTTGCCTTCCAGCAGCTTATGGGGCTTCCCTTCCTTGTGCATCTTCTTCAGCCAGTCACCCAGATCCAGCAGATACTCCAACTCCTCTGGAGTGTAATCATATAATGCTAAAAAGTCACGTCCGTTAAGCGCGCTTGCGAAATCAGTCATACTCATCTTTTTTTCCTCCTATTTATCCACTTGCGAAAGCACGTCAGTCAGTCGCTGCATGCCTTCGTCAATCTCTTCTTTGCTTATGTTCAATGCCGGCAGGAACCTGAGCGCTGTCTTACCGGCCGTGGTCAGTAGAAGCCCAGCCTCCAGACAAGCTTTCAGGACCGGTTTGGCCTCCTGTCCCACTTCCAGGGCCAGCATCAAACCTTTGCCGCGCACGTCCTCCGTGAACGGATGCTTCTCCACCAGTTCTTCCAGCTTGCTTCTGAAGTAAGCCGCCGTTTCGTTCACTTCTTCCATGAATCCGTCCTGGGTGATGGTTTGCATTACCGCCAGGCCAGCTGCACTGGCCAACGGGTTGCCGCCGAAGGTCGATGCGTGGTCTCCAGGTACGAATGCCTTGGCCACATAGTCCTTGGCCAGCGTGGCACCGATGGGCACACCGCCACCCAGAGCTTTAGCCAGTGTCATGATGTCCGGTTCGACACCCAGCGTTTGGTATCCGAACAGTTTCCCGGTTCTGCCAAGCCCCGTCTGCACTTCATCGGCAATGAGCAGGATATCTCTTTCCTTGCAATAGGCAGCCATTTCCTGGGCCACCTGCTCGTCTAAGGGGAACACGCCCCCTTCCCCTTGGATCGGTTCGATGATCACCGCACATACGCTGGCATCCGCCTTCTCTTCGAAAGCTGCCATGTTGTTCATGGGTATGTAGTCGAATCCTTCGATCAAGGGCAGGAAATCCTTGTGGAAATGTTCCTGTCCTGTCGCCGTCAATGTGGCGAGGGTGCGTCCGTGGAAGGATTGTTCCATAGTAAGGATCTTATGACGTCCTTCACCATATTTCATGGCCGAATACTTACGGGCCAGCTTGATGGCACCCTCGTTGGCTTCGGCTCCTGAATTACAAAAGAATACTTTGTCCATGCAGCTATTCTGGCATAACAGCTCTGCCAGCTGGTTCTGCGGTTCGATCCAATAGTAGTTGGAGCAGTGCAAAAGTGTCTTCGCCTGCTCAGTGATGGCTTCCGTGAGCACCGGATTGGCATGGCCAAGAAGAGTCACGGCGATACCGGCCAGAAAATCTATATATTCCTTGCCGTCTCCGTCATAAAGCTTTGATCCCTCGCCACGCACCATGGCCACCGGAAAACGGCCATACGTGTTCATCACATGCTGTTCGCCCAATTCCTTGATACTTTGATTGCTCATGTTCTCCTCCTATTTCACGATCATAGTTCCGATACCGGAAGTAGTAAAAATCTCCAGCAATATGGAATGCGGTACCCGTCCATCGATGACGTGCACCCGTTTGACACCGTTCTCGATGGCCTCCACGCAACACTCCACTTTGGGGATCATTCCCCCGGCGATGACGCCTTCACTAATCAGTTGGTCGACCTCGTTAACGTTCAGCGAAGAGTAGAATCTCTTCTCACCGCCTCGGTCGTCATAGATGCCTTCGGTATCAGTCAGTAGCACGAACTTGTCCGCCGAGAGAGCCTCTGCCACCTTGCCGGCCACATAGTCCGCATTGATGTTGTATGTCTCATTGTCCAGGCCGCTGCCGATGGGGGCGATGACTGGTATGTATCCCTGGCTGATGATGTCATGGATCACAGAAGCCTTGATGTTCTCCACCTCTCCCACGAAACCCAGGTCGATCTCGCTATGGTTGCCAGCATCATCGCGCTCGTAATGCATCTTCTTCCGAGCCGTAATCAGACCACCGTCCTTGCCTGAAAGGCCCATGGCCTTGCCGCCGTGCAGATGGATGGCCGAAACGATTTCCTTGTTGACCTTGCCAACCAGAACCATCTCAACGATTTCCATCACTTCGTCATCTGTGACTCTGAGGCCATTGATGAAGGTGCTCTCCTTGTTGACCCGTTTCAACATGGTGTTGATTTCCGGGCCGCCCCCGTGGATGACCACCGGATTCATGCCTACGAATTTCATCAGCACGATATCCTGCATCACGGCTTCCTTCAGTTCTTTATTGATCATGGCGTTTCCGCCGTATTTGATAACAACCGTTTTTCCGTGGAATTCCTTGATATACGGTAAGGCTTCCACCAAAACGGCCGCTTTATCTTTGGCTTTCTGCATATTAGCTCCTGTAGTCTGCGTTGATTCGCACATAGTCATAGGAAAAGTCACAGCACCAGGCTGTAGCCTGTGCCTCCCCTTCCCTCAGCGATACGTTAAAGGTGATTTCTTTTTCTTTCAGTATGGTCAGCGCCTCTTCCTCGGAGAATCCGATACCCGCACCATCCTTGGCGACGCTTATTTCTCCGGCCGCAGATGAAATCGAGATATCCACCCCGTAAGGATCAAACTGCACTCCGCTGTAGCCGGCCGCAGCCAGCACCCGTCCCCAGTTGGCATCCTCACCGAATACCGCCGTCTTCACAAGGTTGGATCCACAGATGCTTTTGGCAATGGTTCTGGCATCCGCTTCCGAATCAGCACCGTTGACCTCTACAGTCACCAGTTTGGTGGCTCCTTCTCCGTCTCTGGCGATGGCCACCGCCAGATAGCGGCAGACAAAGTATAGCGCTCGGTAGAACTCCCTATAGCCCGAATCAGAATCGGACTGGATGGTCCGGTTGCCCGCCATACCGTTGGCCAGGCAGAACAGGCTGTCGTTGGTCGAGGTATCCCCGTCCACCGTAATCATATTAAAGGTATTATCCGCTACCTCTTTCAGCATGGACTGCAAGCAGCCCGCTTCGATATCCGCATCAGTAGTCACGAAGCCCAGCATGGTAGCCATGTTGGGATGAATCATGCCGGAACCTTTGCTCATGCCCCCCACGATCACCGTCTTGCCGTCCAGATGCACCCGGATAGCAATCTGCTTCTTCACAGTATCCGTGGTCATGATGGCTTTGGCTGCATCCAACCCGCCATCTTGGCTCAGTTGGCCCGCCGCATCCTTGATGCCAGCTTCCAACTTGTCCATAGGCAGCTGGTATCCGATGACTCCTGTAGAGGAGGCCACCACCAGCTGGGGCTCTACGCACAACTCCCGGCCGACCATTTCGGCAGTCTTTAAAGCATTCTTGTATCCCAGCTCACCGGTACAAGCGTTGGCATTGCCCGCGTTGACAACCACGGCTTGGGCCTTACCCAACTTCACCAGTTCTCTACCATAAAGCACTGGCGCCGCTGCCACTACATTGGTGGTGAAGACACCAGCCAGGCTGCAGGGCCGCTTTGAATAGATCAGCGCCATATCCAATTTCTCTTTTTTCAATCCGCAGTGCACTCCGGCCGCAGTGAAGCCCTGGGGGCTGGTCACTCCGCCGGATGGAATCTGCGTGAATTCTGTATTCTTCATTATCTCTTCCTCTTCCTAAGGGAACATGGGCGGCATGGTCAGCCCCATGGTTTCTTCCAGGCCGAACAGCAGGTTCATATTCTGGACCGCCTGTCCCGCTGCACCCTTGACCAGATTGTCAATTACCGAGACCACGATGACCCGGCCGGTCCGTTCGTCCTTCTGGACCTGGATATGACATTGGTTGGAACCATACACCCATTTGGTGCTGGGGAAAGTACCCTCATGCAGCAACTGCACGAACGGTTCCGCATCATAGCTCTCCCTATAGGCTTCCCTCAATTGTTCCTGGGTTACGTCTTCCGTCAGGTCGGCTACCATGGTACTCAGGATACCTCTGGTCATGGGTACCAGATGAGGGGTGAAATTGACCAACACCTCCTGGCCGGCCACTTTGCCCAGCTGTTCCTCGATCTCCGGCGTATGTCTGTGGGTCCCGATGCCGTAGGCCTTGATGCTATCGTTGACTTCGCAGAAATGCGAACCCAGCGCCATCTTGCGGCCAGCTCCGGACACACCCGACTTGGCGTCGATGATGATGCGCTTAGGATCAATCCAGCCACGTCGCAGGAGCGGTGACAGCCCCAAGATCACGCTGGTAGGATAACATCCCGGATTCCCCACGATTCTGGTTCCCGGCACCTCGTCTCGGTTGATCTCTGGCAAGCAGTAGTGAGCCATGGGCAAGATATCCTCACCTGTGTGCTCTACCTTGTACCACTGCTCATAGACCGCTTTATCCTTGAAACGGAAATCCGCACCCAAATCGATGATGGGTTTCCCCTGAGACAACCCTTCTCTGGCAACCGGGACCGCATGTCCATGCGGCAGGGCCATAAAGACCACATCCGCCTTACTGAATATCATCGACGGGTCCTGTGCCTCGAGAACGTCCTCCATTATGCCGGTTTTGTCTGGATATATATGGTGAAACGCCTTACCCACATGGCTGTGTGATGACATTGCCACCACCTCGGCCTCGGGATGCGCGCTCAATATGCGTACCAATTCGACACCGGTGTACCCGGTGGCACCGATGATGCCTACTTTGATCATAGTCTTCCTCCATTCTGAATATTAATAATTATACATTTTTATGAATATTAATGCAATAGCCTTTTTTGAGTTTTTCGCTACTTCCATCCATTCTTTACTTCGCCCGTCGCAGCCTCATTCCTGCATGAACACCCCACAAAACAAGCCTTGGGCTTCAGTTTCCGTTGTGGTTGGCAAAGGGCAGCTTCTCAGCTATACTATAGTTGCCAAAAGGCTGCCCACCATGGGTGCTGTGATCGCCTCACTGCCTCTGACCTCGATGTTGGTCGTCTTCTGGCTCTACAGGGACACTAAAGAGCCACTCTTAGTCACCGAGTTTCTGGACTCCATGGTATGGATAATCCTGCCCTCCATCAGTTTTTTCATTGTATTCTCCCTGCTGCTCAAGAAACAGTTCGGCTTCTACCTGTCCATGGTACTAGCTACTGTAGCCATGCTCATCAGTTATGCACTCTTTCTGCAGATCATGAAATCGTTCAATATCCACATCTAGGTGCACTGTCCACTAGAGTGCGTGCAACAATTGGCTATACAAAAACAAGCATGCTTACCAACTGACCAAGTCAGTTGATAGGCATGCTTTTCTTATACTCAAGCTTATTGGAACTTGCGCACCAGGCGTATTTTCAGACTATCTTCCGTGTACTCCAGCTTGTAATCGTCAGTCATCATGCCGACCAGGCTGAGCTCGTTCTCATCATCAATCTCACCCGCCAGCTGCCAATAGTATTCAGCTACCTCATCTTGACGATGCACGTTCAGATACTCTTCGATCCGTGACACCTTCTCGTTGGTGATATCGATATGGAAGGCTTCGATTTCAATGACGAAACCGTCTTCCTCATGTATAACATTCATGCTGGTCCGGTCACTCTTGTGCAGCAGACAGAATGTTAAAACCTCGTCGGCGATCTTGGCTACTTTCTTGATATCATGTTTCATCTTACAAGGATTCTCCTTTCTTGAATGCATCAAAGATAGGAATCAGCACCGCAGCAACCAAACCACCGGAAAAACCGTTGTTGTATAAATTAATCCCCCCGTGGAAGTCCCCCACGTTCATTACAACCAACAGATGCACGAACCCGGTGACTACACCGGCCAGCATACCGTAACTGCCTGCGATCGGCGCAAGCGTAGTTCCGAACAGCGCGGAGATGACGATGGCCGTAGAGGAAATCTCCCAGATACTGGTGGCCGCCGCCAGATAGACTCCCACAATGATGGGCAGAGCGTTCATTGGATGCTTACCAAAAGCAGAGAATCCGATGACCGAAAACAACGCCGCCATGACCGGTCCGTTGAAGCTTCCATTCATAACTAGCACGACCAACATGGACAAAATACCCATGATACTCATATTGATAAAGGTGGGCCCGTAACCATCCAACTGGGTGAAGTCTGTTACCAGACGGCCAGAACGTCTCGTCAGCGTCCTCCAGCCAGCCAGACTCCAATCGTTGTAGCTGAGTCCCAGATATAGCAGTCCAAGGCAGATGACCAGGTTGACCAGCATCAGTTCCCCGGAATAACCGTTTGAAATCAGGCTGACCGTAGTGACCTTGATGCCATAGGCCTTCATGAAACCCATAAGCATAGTACCGATCAAACCCGCAGTGAAACCAATGTTGTAGATGTTGTAACCGGCATGGACTCTCAGGAGGTAGGACGATAGAGGCGGTAGGATGAAACCGATCAGGATGCCCCCCATAAGACCCAGGGCCAAGCCCTGGGACATCGGCAAACCTGAATTGAACGCCAGTTGGCTGACTATGGGCGATATGCCCGCGCCCATCATGGCCATCAGGATTACATTCTTGAAAGGCATCTCCTGATAACGGGTGTAGATATAGGCCCCCAGGTAGAGGGGTAGGATGTTGAACAGGTTGATACCCATGAAGCAGAAGCCGGTAACTGTGAAGAAGGTGGCCAGCAAAATGCCGTTGATCTGTATGTTCTGTCTGGAGATGATCCACAGGTTGAATGCGGACACCACCGCAGCATTGACCATTGCCGCTCCTATACCTCCGACCACGATATAGTCGGTCAGTAAAAGATCAGAACTCAGGACGATCAGTTTCAGACCGTTCAGCAGATCGACCAGGGACGTTTGCCCCAGTCCGATGACCACTAACAACGACGGCAGCAGCGCCATCAGTCGCAGTATCTTGATCCGGTCTCTTTCCATAATTGCACGGTTGTTCCTCATAGGTCACTTCCTTCCTATTGACTCAGAGCAGTTCGCTCCTCATCGTCTCTCATTTTTTTCATTTCATGCAACAGTACGACCCCGGTCGCCACCATGGCGAGTACATCGGAGATGGGGTAAGTCCACCAGATGCCATCGAAACCCATGAAGCTGGGTAAAATCAGCAACAGCGGGATGAAGAGCAGAATCTGCCGGATTACCGAAAATATCAGCGCCAACACCGGTCGGTCCAGCGACTGGAACGAGGCGCTACCCACCATCTGCACCGAGATGATCGGGAAGACCATGGTGCAAATACGCAATATTCTGGCCCCTTCGCGAACCAGTTCCGCATCCTCAGTAAAGATGGAAAAGATCTGGGTCGCCAGCAGTTGAGTCCCCAGGAATCCCAAGATTAAGAAGCCCGTGGCCCACAACATGGATAACTTCACCGTCTCACGGGCCCGTTTCATCTTCTTGGCTCCGAAATTATAACTGAGGACGGGACGCATGCCCTGAACGACGCCAAATACCGGCAGCACCAGGAAGGTGAAGATCCGGGCGAGCACGCCCAGAATGGCCAGTCCCAGGTCACCACCATAGGCGACCACCAAATTGTTCAGGATCAGGGCTTGCAAACTGAAGGTGGTCTGTCTGGCAAAAGCTGATACGCCCACACCCAGAATAGCTCTGACTATGTTTTTCTTAAGCTTCAGATACTTTCTGGCGACCACCAGCCGACGGCTGTTCAAAAATACGTAACGCCCCAGGTACAGGGTGCCCACCATCTGAGCTATGCCCGTGGCCACCGCCGCTCCACGCACACCCCAGCCGAAACGCATGATGAACAGATAATCCAGGATGATGTTCAAGATGCTGGTCAGCATCATAGAGCGCATGGCGATCCTAGCGTTACCTTCCGCCCGGGTCAGATTCTCCCAAAGCACTTGGTACCCTAATACCAGATGGAAGGGAAGCACTATACCCAGATACTGATCTGCATAGTCGAGCACGATCCCGCTCCCCCCGAAGGCCTGCAGGATATAACTCTTGAAAAGCAGGGCTACCAGGATGAAGCTTCCCAGCATCAGACCCGTCAGCGTGTAGCTGTTGCCCACGCAGTAGCTGGCATTCTCCTGGTCCCTCTGTCCCAGGTATATGGAAAACATGGCCGATCCACCGGTGGCCAGCATCACGATGACCGCGAAGCTCACCATGTTGACCGGGAAGGCAACGGTGATGCCCGCAAGCGCTTCCTTGCCCACACCTCTTCCGATGAAAATGCCATCCACCACATTGTAGGTAGCGTTGATGATCATGCCCAAAATTGCAGGAACGGACAGCTCCCGCAATAGTTTTGATACTCGTTCCGTACCCAATCGGTCGGTTCTGATTTCACTCACTTAGTTTGCCTCCATCACAAGTCGGCCGACCAGTGTACGCCTTCTCGTGGTTCTAATATTTTTTCATCGTATTACTCGTCAATCAGCCAATCGCTTGGCAATTTCGTAGAGGAGTGCCGTTCCGCTTCCGGTACCGCCCTTTTGCTGCAGGCTGTTCGGTTTCTCCGTATAGGAGGGTCCAGCGATGTCCAAATGGATCCATGGCTCATCATTCACGAATGCCCCAACAAACAATCCTGCCGTGATGGCCCCGCCATAGCGGCCACCCGAGTTGGAGATTTCCGCGTCGTCCGCCTCATTGAGTTTCTTGTATTCCTCAAAGGCTGGCAACCTCCAGATTTTCTCCCCTGCATCACCGGCCGCTTTTTCGGCCAAATCATAGAATACGTCATCGGTGGCTACTGCTGCCGTCACCGTCTGACCCAAGGCCACTTCGGCTGCACCGGTCAATGTGGCGATATCTATGATGCGCTCCGGTTTTTCCACCTGGCTCAGATAGGTCACTGCATCCGCCAAGGTCAGTCGTCCTTCCGCATCCGTATTGGCGATGTATATGGTCTTGCCGGACATGCTGCCGATGATATCCCCGGGACGGTAATTGCCCGCTCCCACCGCATTCTCGCAAGCGGCGACGACAGCAACCACATTGACCTTCACCCGGTTCCGGGCCAAGGCCTCCATCATAGCTAAGGTGGCCGCAGCACCTCCCATGTCCGTCTTCATGGTCTTCATGGAATCGGACGGTTTCAGCGACAGTCCACCGGTATCGTACATGATGCCTTTCCCGGCGACACCCAGCTGGATCTTGTCTGAGTCCGGATCGCCTGCATAGCGCATCACGATAAAACGCGGTGGATTCTTGGCCGTTCCCGCAACAGCCAGGAATGCCTGCATGTTCAGCGATTCGATTTTCCTCTCCTGGAAGACTTCCACCGAAATCGTTTCATACTCCTGCCCCATCACTCGAGCCGTTTCCGCCAAGTCTTCCGCACTCTGGTGGTTGGCCGGTTCATTGACCAAGTCCCGTGCCAGATTGACGGCTTCTGCGATCACCATGGCTTCCTGCACATGCGGGGCCGCATCTTCCGGAACAGTTTCCATTATCAGCTTGACGGTAGTCAAAGCCGGGGTTTTCTTGTCATCACTCTGGTACTTGTCGAATCGGTAATCGGCCAGCACGCAAGCCTTCGCGGCGGAACGCAGATGCGGAACATCACAGAACGGTCCTCTCAGAATGATCTCCGCGGTAGCCGCCTTGTTGCGGGCCGCTTCCTTCACGCCCTGTCCAATTGCTTCTTCGAAGGAATCCACATCGTTCTCCTTGACACCGACAAAGACCACAGGTTGGTAGACGCCGTGCTCCTTGATGTAGCTGAAATAGCTCTGCCCGGACTTGGCGCTAAAAATCTCCTTTTTGCCGAGATTCTCCAACAAGGCGGTCTCCTCTGGGCTGACACCCGCATAGGCATTCTGGATCAGGGGAATGATGCGAATCTCCCCGGGTCTTCTGGCTTCGTCTTTGGATAAGATTCTAAATTCCATCTCATACCTCTTTCTTTTTATTGGTTGAACACCGGCTCGCCGTCTTTTATGACAACCGTGCCGTCGATAGTCAGGGTGGGTCTGGTAATGATGCCGTCCAGATGAGATTCGGCCTTTACTATACCTCCGATGGTGGAATTGTCCCCCAGCGCCACATGCACTGTGCCTGCGACCTTCTCATCCTCCAGCACTGCACCGGTGATGATGGCGTAGGGATTGGTTCCGATGCCCAGTTCCGCCACGTTACGGGCGTTCTCCCCGTATGTTGAAAAGACGTTCTTGAGCCATTCGGCTCCGAAGCCATCGGCCTCTATGGCCCGGCCGTCCCGGATCTGTATATGCAAGGGCTCCTCTAAGAGCCCGATGCCTGCCATAGAAGCATCGATGACCAACGTGCCGTTGGCGCTGCCTTCAACGGGAGCCACATAGGCTTCTCCAGCTGGCAGGTTGCCGAAGGTTCCAGCCGATCTGATCATGCCATCATCGTTGGCCGCCATCCGCCCCTCGATTGAAAACCGAAGGTCGGTTCCCGCTGGGCTCTGCAGATGCACCTGGTTTCCCGCATCCAACAGTTTCTTGAAGGCTTCTCCCGATGCATGGATCTGCTCGTAGGACCTGGACAAGGTCCTCTCCACCATCTCTTCGGTCACACCGGGCATGCTGGCCACCCTGGCACCTTGTTTGTTGGCCTCCATCCTGGCCGTAGTATGAGACAGGGATTTGCTTGTGGCCAGGATGAGCACATCCGCCTCGCGCATCAGCGCAGCGATGGCCTTCGGTGGCTCCATCCCATTGTTCTCACGCTCACGCATCTCTGCCAGCACACTTTCTGCGGCATGGTCTTTTGCGTACTCATGAAAGGCTCGGCCAATCTCTTTGGTCCGCTCATCCACTACCACGACCACAGTCTCTTGGGGCACAAGACCCATACACTCCTCAAACACTACTTTACTGCTTATTTGACTCTTCATTGTCTCACCTCTAGTTTAAATCTGGCATCTTGGTTATAATATGGATAGCTTTAGGAGGAAACCATGACACTACATTATCGAATCATTACCCGAGCCATCTATTTTTATTTGAAATTATTCCGTCGCCTGGAGATCCAGGGCAATGAAAACGTGCCCGAAACAGGGGCTGTCATTTTCGCGCCCAATCACATCAGCTGGCTAGATCCCTGTGTGCTGGCAGCTTCAACTTCGAGACAAATGGGCTTTTTTGCCAAAAAGGAACTTTTTATCTTTCCTTTCAACATTTTCTTCCACGCAGTCGGTGCTTTTCCGGTAGACCGCATGGGCAATGCCACCCGCGCCATCCGGACCGCCATCAAGTTACTGGGGCAGGGCCTGTCATTAGCCATCTTTCCAGAAGGCACGCGAAATCTGAGTGAAGATCCGCTACTTCCGGCCAAACGAGGCGTCGGACTCATCGCCCGCAAAGCGGACCGACCCATCATCCCTGTAGCCATCACAGGCAGTCGGGGTTATACAGCCAAGATCCGCATCCGATTCGGCCAACCCATTATGCCGGGTCAATCCAAAAATCTGGTCAATGACGTCATGTCCAGCATCGAATCTATGTTACTTGATCAGTCCTGACCTCCGCTGACCCGGATGTTCTCTCCGGTAATGAAGGAGGACTCTTCCGAACTGAGAAACCAGACTACATTGGCGATCTCCTCTGGCCTGCCGAAGCGGCCCAGGGGGATCGCCTCTTTTAATTGACTGCGCTCCTCCATATCGAAACCGACATTCATGCTGGTATCGATCACGCCCGGGGAAATCACGTTGACCCGGATACCGCTCGGGGCCAGTTCCTTAGCCAGAGATTTGGAAAAGCTCTCCAAACCAGCCTTGCTAGCACTGTACACGCTCTCGCAGGAGGCACCTTTACTTCCCCAGATGGATGAGATGTTTACGATGCATCCGCTCTTTTTACTGATCATACTAGGCACCGCGCGGTAGCAATAGCGCATGGCACTCATTAGATTGACCTGCATCAGCTGATCGTATCTCTGAAAATCCACCGCATCGAACGGACCTTGGACGGAAATCCCGCAGTTGTTGACCAAAAGATCTATGCCTCCGAAGTGCTCCAGTACGGTATCCACCGTCTCCTCGGCTGAAGATATCATCTGGGCATCCGTCTTCATAGCCCACACAGGATACTGATCCAGTAGCTCCAGCGCCGCACCGATGTCCTCCCGGTATGTGAAGGCCACAATAAATCCCTCTTTTATCAAACGCTCTACGATGGCTCGTCCGATGCCCCGGCTACCGCCGGTCACCAGAGCCACCTTTCTTTTCTCTGCCATAATATCTCCTGCTCCGTTTTTCTTAGGTCTAGTCTACACAAAAAACCACCTCACGTATAGATGTAGGGTGCAAAAAGGAACCAGCATCGAGCGTCGATTTCTGGTTCCTCAAAGTTCATCTTATGTTTCTGGTTGTCTTTATTTTTCCCGCATAGTGGGGTAAAGGAGCACGTCCCTTATTGAAGGTGCGTCCGTGAATAGCATAATTAGACGGTCGATACCGATACCCATGCCTCCGGCTGGTGGCATGCCATATTCCAGCGCCTGGATGAAGTCTTCATCCATGGGATGAGCCTCTTCATCTCCCTTGGCCTTGGCTTCCGCTTGCTGCAGAAATCGCTCTCTTTGATCCAACGGATCGTTGAGTTCGGTAAAGGCGTTGGCCAGCTCTCTAGCTGCCACGAAGGCTTCGAAACGGTAAACCATATGCTCGCGGCCAGGTATCTTCTTGGCCAAAGGAGAAATCTCCAAAGGATAATCGTAGATGATGGTCGGTTGTATCAGTTCATGCTCCACCTTCTCCTCGAAGACCTCATTGAGGACGATACCCCACGGGGCATCCTTCTCCACATGCACATCCAGTGATTCCGCAACCTGTCTGGCGGCCTCGTCAGTTTCCAGGCTCTCGAAATCGATACCTGTATATTTCTTAACGGCGTCCAGCATAGTCATGCGGGGCCAGGGGGTTGTAAAATCAAGCTGGTGCTCTCCGTACTTCACCGTCTTGGTGCCCAGTACCGATTCGCATGCATTCTCAACCATACCTTCAGTGATTTCCATCATGTCCTCTACATCGGCATACGCCTGGTAGAGTTCCAAAAGGGTGAACTCCGGGTTATGTCTGGTGGAAATTCCTTCGTTGCGGAATACGCGGCCGATTTCATAGACACGTTCCATGCCTCCGACCAACAGTCGCTTCAAATGCAGCTCCAGCGAGATGCGGTTATACAGACGCATATCCAGCGCGTTGTGGTGGGTAACGAATGGTCTGGCTGCCGCACCACCCGGGATGGAATGCAATATAGGTGTCTCCACTTCTAAAAAGTCACGTCCGTCCAAAAAGTCACGGATGGACTTGATAATCCGGCTACGTATTATGAATGCTTCCTTAACTTCTGGATTCATGATCAGGTCTACGTAACGTTGGCGATAGCGAAGTTCTACATCCTTCAGTCCGTGGAACTTCTCAGGCAGCGGCCTGAGAGACTTGCTGAGCAGCGTAACCTCGTCTACTTTGACCGAGATTTCACCTTTCTTGGTCTTGAACACTTCACCTTTGACACCCACGATGTCCCCGATATCCAGTTTGCTGAACAGGGCATAGTTGTCCTCGCCTACACGGTCCAGTCGCACATAAATCTGGGTTCTTCCAGTACGGTCCTGAACGTTGGCGAAAGCAGCCTTGCCGTGTCCGCGCTTGGCCATGATGCGTCCAGCTATGGATACTTCTTTACCTTCCAGCGCATCGTAGTCCGAATTGATTGCTTCCATCTTATGGCTGGCCTCATACTTCTGGCCAAAAGGATCTATGCCGTCTTCATACAACTGCGCCAGTTTCTCGCGGCGAACCTGCATCAATTCATTTAAATCCTCTATATTGCTTTCTTCTATTCTATCTTCTGCTTGCATGGTTGCTCCTTTAATGCATAACACCCAAAATCTTATATTCCAGGAATCCGTCCGGTGTCGGCACCTTGACGGTCATACCGATTTTGTTGCCCAATACGGCTTTGCCTACTGGTGATTCGTTGGAAATCTTATTACTGTCCGGATCAGCTTCCATAGAGCCCACGATGGTATACTCTTGCTCCTCGTTGAATTCCAGATCCTCCAGCAATACTTTGGAACCGATACCAACTTCATTATCCTTCGCGTTATCCTGAATGATTTTCACATTGGTAAGCTTCTTCTTAAGCTCCGCGATTTTTCCTTCAATGAAGGCCTGCTCGTTCTTGGCATCCTCATATTCCGAGTTTTCACTGATATCACCAAAACTGATGGCTACTTTGATTCGCTCTGCCACATTATGGCGTTTTTCGTTCTCGTAGAGTGCCAGTTCTTCTTCGTATTTCTTTAGACCTTCTGGTGTAAGCAATACCTGCTTGTTTTCCATATCCGTGCACCTCTGTTTCTGAAGATTTGGGCACTGTTCCAAAGAAACAGTGCCCCAATATCAAAGAAAATTATATACTATCTGATTGTTTTGTCAACTCAACTGGCGCTTTTTCCTTGCGAATCGTCACCTTATCCTCCAAGAAGTCGATAATAAGGCTATCACCTGAAGTAATCCGGTTCTCAATAATGCCATCGGCCAGTATATCCTCAACCTCGCTCTGTAATAGGCGTCGGAGTGGTCTGGCTCCATATTCCTGGTCGAATCCAGCCTCAACCAGATGCTCTTCCATGGCCGGGGAGAGACTTATGCGAATATTTTTATCTTCGAGACGCTTTTGGATGTCGGCCAGCATCAAGGTTAGAATTTGGCGAGAATCGTCCTTACTCAGATAGTCAAAGACTACCGTTTCATCGATGCGGTTCAAAAATTCCGGTCTGAAAGCCTTCTTCAACTCAGCCAGCAGCTTGGACTTGTTGTTATTTTGTTTCTGGTTCGGATCTGTCACGAATCCGACGGTTTTCTCGCGTCGTAACGCCGCTGCTCCCACATTGGATGTCATAATTAGCACAGCATTCCTAAAATCAACCTTCCGCCCGGTAGAATCGGTAAGCCGGCCATCCTCCATCACCTGCAAGAACAAGTTGAAGACGTCTGGATGGGCCTTCTCTATCTCGTCGAAGAGGATGATACTGTACGGCTTACGGCGTACCGCTTCAGTCAGCTGTCCTGCCTCGTCGTATCCGACGTACCCGGGAGGAGCGCCAATTAGTTTGCTGACCGTATGCTTCTCCATGTATTCGGACATATCAAAGCGAATCATGGCATCCTCAGCACCGAACAACTCCGCAGCCAAAGCTTTTGCCAACTCCGTCTTGCCGACGCCCGTCGGTCCCAGAAAGACGAAGGATCCGACCGGTCGGTTGTTATTCTTCAGACCCGCACGCGCCCGGCGAACCGCCTTGGCCACTGCGCTCACCCCGGTATCCTGGCCGATGACCCGCTTGTGCAAGTTGTCTTCCAGATGCGAGAGTTTCTCCATCTCCGTTTCACCTATCTTTGACAGAGGAATACCCGTCCAACCGGCTATGGTGATGGCTATCTCCTCCTCACCAAGCACGATGTCCGCCTGGGCCTTGCTCTGGTTGTAGTCCTTTTTAAGGCCTTCTACTTTTTCTAGTAGCTCTTTTTGCGCGTCGCGAAGTTTAGCCGCCTCCTCGAAATCCTGCTCCGATATGGCCCGGGATTTCTTTTCAGCCAACCCTTCCAATTCTTCCTCCATCTCCGGCAATCCATCAGGCACCTGATACCGAGTCAGCTTGACCCTGGCCGCAGACTCATCCAGTACATCGATGGCTTTGTCCGGTAAAAAACGGTCAGTAAGATAACGATGCGACAGTTCGGCTGCCGCCCGGATGGCTGCATCTGAAATACGAATCTTGTGGTGGGCCTCGTAGCGGTCCTTCAAGCCATGTAGGATCTGTACGCTTTCCTGCACCGAAGGCTCTTCAATACGGACCGGCTGGAAACGCCGCTCTAGCGCGCCGTCCTTTTCAATGTATTTTCTGTATTCATCCGAAGTCGTTGCACCGATGCACTGCATTTCTCCCCGGGCCAACGCTGGTTTCAGAATGTTGGCCGCATCGACCGCCCCTTCCGCTGCACCCGCCCCGATCAGGGTATGCAACTCATCGATAAACATGATGATATCTCCCGCTTCTCGGACTTCACGGAGGATAGCCTTAAAGCGTTCCTCGAATTCACCTCTGAATTTCGAGCCGGCAATCATGCCGGGTAGGTCCAACATCAAGATGCGCTTGTCCAAGAGCAGCTCGGGCACCCGCTTTTCGGCGATTCGAAGGGCCATGCCTTCAGCCAAAGCCGTCTTACCCACACCAGGTTCTCCTACGACCACCGGATTGTTTTTGGTGCGCCTAGAGAGGATTTGGATGATGCGGTCCAGTTCCTTGTCTCGTCCAATGACTGGATCTAATTGGTTTTCCCGGGCCATCTGAGTCAGGTCCCGGGCATATTTTTCCAAGGCATTCGTCTCTTTGCCATGCTCATCACCATCCGCTTCCGAATCGTGATGTTCTTCCCCGAACTGTTGAAATACCTTCTGCAGATCCTCCATATGGAAATCATGGCCAATCAGTATTTGTGCGGCAATACCTTCACCCTCTTCCAGAATGGCACCCAATATATGGTAGGGATAGATGAATTTCTCACCCAGCATATTTCGTAGCACGTTGGCTCGTTGCACAATCATCTTGCTGCGCGGTGTATAACTGACTTCCCCCTTATAGGGTTCGTTCTGTCCGGTCTGGCGGATGACTTCTTCGCGTACCGGCTCCAGTTCGATGCCTGCCTCCCGCAGCGCCATGCGCCCAAAACCTTTTTCTTCATGCAGAAGACCCAGCAGCAGATGCTCAGTTCCTATATAGTTGTGACCCAATGACTGGGCCTCTTTCCTGGCGTTCTGAAGAACGCGTTTGGTCGCTTCCGTATATCGTTCCATACCTTACTTTCTCCTTGCTCTATTCATCTGCCAGCAGGGTCTCGCGTATCAATATAGCCCTTCTTTTCAGGCGTTCCGTACGATCCACCGCCGCATCTATGCTAAGGTGGGCGGGCTGCATGCGGTAGACGATGTTGTTGAAGCCCTTGATATCTCGGATCAGTGGCATATCCAACTGCATTCTCCTGGCCAGTCTGAGATCTCGGGTGATGGCCACCGCCTCCTCCAAGGTCAGACCCTTTGCATATCGGGCCAGTCCAAATGATTTCCAGATCTGATTCTCCCTGACGAATCGCTCCGCAGGACTCCAGTCTGCCATCAACCGCCAGTCCGTCTGCACCAGCTCAGCAGCAGTATTCTCCAACTGGGCCAGGATTTCTTCCTCACTAACACCCAGGGTCACCTGGTTGCTTAGCTGAAAGACCGCACCCTGGCTTTTTGTTCCCTCTCCATAAAAACCTCTAAGTGTATAGCCCGCACAGGACAGGCGCTCGCTCTCCTCGGCCAGTTGCTTGTCCTTAGCCAGCGCTGGCAAAAATAGCATCACCGAGGCCCGAAGTCCGGTGCCTAGATTCGTGGGGCAACTGGTCAGGTAGCCTTTCTTGGCGTCGAAGGCATACTCCAAAACCTTTTCAAAAGCCTGGTCTACGTTCTTAGCGATGATATAGGCCCCTTCCAGATCATACCCTCCGGAAAACCCTTGTATCCGCAGATGATCCTCTTCGTTTATCATCACCGAGATGCGCTCATTCAAGCCGGTCATCACGGCTCGAAACTTGGGCAACGCAAACAGATGGGGGCTGATCAGATGTTTTTCCAAAAGCAGCGATTTGGCCCTCTTATCCGCCGTACTCAGATCAATCCAAGTAAGATCGCCTGCGTTCTGCCTGAAACCGTCTTCCTGGCTCAAAGCTTCCAAACGTTCCAGAAGCTCGGTTTTCTGTTCAGTGTTCATGCGACCTGGAAAAGGGTATCCGGCAACGTTGCGTGCCAGCCGTACCCGGCTGGATACTACGGACTCCTCCAGACGCATGGTCTTTTCGTCATTATATTGCGTCAGCATCGTTTTCCTCCAGCACCCTGATTTTGTCCCGAATCACAGCGGCATCTTCATATTCTTCTCGTTCTATAAGCTCAGCAATCTCCTTTTGCAGTTCCTGTATAGTGTTCCTTTTCTCCAATGTGAGCAGCATACCCTCCGGCACGTAACCACAATGGGCTCCAGCTTTCTGTACCTTGTCTATCACTGGCTGGAGTTCTTTAGCAAACACTCGGTAGCATTCGGGGCAACCTGCTAGCCCGGTCTTGCGGATAATCTTACCTGTAGTCTGGCAGACCGGGCAGCGCTTTTCATCGGCACCCCCGGTAAACATGATGCCGAATTGCTCAGGATTGGCCAGAATGGCCTTCAAAAGGGCACTCCCCTCCTGACTGAATGCTATATTATCCTTCATCTTCCCATAATATTTCTCTGCGCATACTGGGCACAGATCCATCTGGACCTTATCCTTACCACTCATTCGTACAATATGCACAGTCGCTTCTCGTTGTTTACATTTACCACACAGCATAACACACCTACTTTTCTCTTAATTTGGTCAGCACCATGGCCCGCATCAGATCCATGCGTAACAAGTCTTTCTCTTCTTTGGCCCGGGCCAGCACACCGCCAGATAATACACCTAGCATCAGCCGCCCTTCCGTCTTGCTGAAGAAGCCTTCTTCGACCAGCCGAATGACTAGCCCCTTGGCTTCCTGCTCGCTCAGGTCTTGCTTGCTCTTGTCCGCCAGCATTTTAATCAGATCATCTTCCCGTTCAATGGGTACCTTTACAATCCGCAAATACCCGCCGCCGCCACGGCGACTCTCCACAACATAGCCCTGTGCCGTAGTGAACCGGGTATTCAATACATAGTTGATCTGCGACGGCACACAGGAGAATTGGTACGATAGTTCCGCCCTCCTGAGTTCCACAATATGGTCATCACTCAACTCGATAATCTTAAGCAAATACTGTTCTATTGCTTCTGCCTTGCTTCCCATGATCCACCTCTGACCTTATTTGACTTTATAATTCTATGATAGCGGATGGTGGATGAAAGTCAAGAATTTCACAAATGAAACCGTTATTCTTTGGCGGGTTATGTTATAATAGGCAAAAAGGAGGAACCCCTATGGAATATAAAATTGAAGATGTCGCCAAACTGTTTGAGACGACCAATTTTACCATCTACTCCTACATCACCAAATATCCGGATCTGAGAAAAACACTGAAAGCCAAATCCGGTGTTCTGACAATCAACGAGATCGGTGTAGATCTCCTAAATAAATATATGAAGGATGAGAAAGCCCCGAAAGAAACCAAGATCAGCCAGCCCAGCGCGGAAGAGATCTTCGGAGAACCACACCCTGATGTGACCGTCAAGAAAAAAGCACCCGAGCCCCATATCGAACCGGCCGCAACCACTAGTGCAGTCGAACCAACGGTCAAGGTAGCCCCTGAAAAGACAGCACCGAAAAGGGCTATCCCCTTTGCAGCTACCCCACCTTCGGCTCCGGAACCCGCAGAAGAACAGGTAGAGGATCCTAAAGAGAAAGCCCAGCCTTATGCTGATTTCTCAGACTTCTCAGTCAGGGTACCACCCAAAGCACCGTCCAACGATTCGGGTTTCAACGACGTCACCTACCGGGAGATGAAAGAAGCGCTCCTCTATCTGCGCGACCAGCTAGACAGGAAGGATCAACAGATCGCCGATCTGAGCCGCATGCTGGAAAATAACCAGATCCTGCTGAAACAGGAACAGCTCAATTTCAAATCGCTGGAAGAGTACCTGACAAAAGGACGCTTCTAGACGAAACACCAATAGAAAATGTAAAGGAATCGCCCAAAAGCGATTCCTTTTTTTTGCTTATGCACACAACGCACTCGGTTTATACACCATTTCCACAGAGTTATCCACGTTTTTTGTGGATAACTACAGTTCAATCCACTCTGTAGGCTTGTAGCGAGATGCTATACACAATGACACATCTTGACGATGGGACAGCGCCTGTTCGCCACAGGAGCGTGCCAACGAGGGCCTGTTGTTCTCCGCGCTCAGGTGGGCCAAGGTGACCGCTTTGGTCTTCTCACCCAACACCTGCAACAGCAGTTCTTTACAATCCAGGTTGGACAGATGTCCCTGGTCGCTCATGATACGCTTTATCAGAAAATAAGGATATGGACCGGTTATCAGCATGTCCACATCATGATTGGCCTCCACCACAAGTCCCGCACATTCCTTCAGGCGATAGCAGAGATCTTGCTCAACAACACCGGTATCGGTTACAAAGGCCACTTTTCTATCACCGCTTCCCACCATGTAACCACATGGATCCAAGGCATCGTGGGACAGGGAGAATGTCTCGATATTTAGTGATTCCAGGTCAAACATATCACCCGAATGGTGTAACCGGATATGCTCTTCCGGTACCTTACCAGCCTTGGGGTGCACCTTGTCCCAGGTTCCATAGGTGGTGAAGATCGGCACCTTCAGCTTGCGCGAGATTACGCCCACACCCTTGCTGTGGTCGCTGTGCTCATGGGTCAGCAGTATACCCCTCACCTTGTGCAGGGAGATGCCCATCACATCTGACAGACGGTTCAGCTCCTTGAAGGAGATACCTCCATCCAGAAGTACCGCGTCGGTATCGTTCTCAATATAGGAAATGTTACCAGAGCTGCCGCTGATCAATGTCGTATAGCGCAACATTCTACAGCCCCTCAATGTACTTAGAGGCATTTATGGTAGCCAGAGCCGCATCGCCGACAGCCGTGGACACCTGTCTAAGCTGGGTCTGTCTGGCGTCACCGGCCACGAAGACGCCGGGCATAGAGGTTTCCAGCTGGGTGCTAGCCTTGATTTGACCCCTCTCGTCAAGCTCTACATCCGAATTCTTCAGAAACTCGGTGTTGGGGGAGGTGCCAACAAATATGAACACACCGTCAACTTTCATCCGGTGAAGCTCGCCGCTCTCTACTTGCTTCAGCTCGACTTCCTCTACATTGGTGTCACCCAAGATGCGCTCCAACGTCTCACTATAGAGGACCTCGATCTTTTCGTTGTCTCGAACCCGATCCTGGAGGATCTTGGCACCACGGAAAGCGTCCCGCCGATGGATCAGCGTCACCTTGCTGGCGAATTTGGTCAAGAAGACTGCCTCTTCCAGCGCTGTGTCTCCACCTCCGATGACCGCTACCTCGCGGTCACGGAAAAAGGCTCCATCACAGGTTCCGCAGTAGGAGACTCCGGCTCCAATGAACGCCTGTTCCCCCTCCACGCCCAGTTTCTTAGGCATGGCGCCGGTGGCCACGACAATCGCTTTTGCCTCGATTTCTTCACCCGAGGTCGTAAGCAACAGTTCGTTCCCCTTCCGGCTGATACCGGAAACGTATGAGGTTATATATTCAACTTCGCTGAAGTTCATGGCTTGCATGGCGAACTTTATCATCAGTTCCGCACCGGTCAGTCCCTCTGGAAATCCGGGGTAGTTCTCAATCCAATCTGTATTGACCAATTGGCCACCAGGTGCGCCCATCTCCACCAGCTTGACGCTCAGTCCAGCTCTGGCTCCATAGACTGCCGCAGTCATGCCTGCAGGGCCCGCACCAATAATTGCTAAATCACATTTCATGTCTGTCGTTCTCCTTCCTTGCTAAACAAGGTCATTATACCACCACAGGGTATGCTTGCCAAAAAAAAGGCCACCTACTGGCGGCCTAGTTGTTAATTTAGATAATTGATGGGGTTCTTGGTCACACCGTTGATACGAACCTCGAAATGCAGGTGCGGTCCTGTGCTGTTGCCGGTATTACCGACCAAACCAATCAGGTCGCCCCGTTTCACTTCTTGGGCGTAGGAAACCTTGAACCTAGACAGATGAGCATATCTGGTTTCCAGTCCGTCACCATGATCCATCTTGATTAGGTATCCGTAACCACCGCCCCAGGCCGCAAAGGTCACGACACCCGTTTCAGCAGCATAGATGGGATCTCCTGTATTGCCCGCTATATCCAGACCATCATGGAATCCGCTTGAGCGCCAACCATAGGGTGAGGTTATCCTTCCCCGTAGGGGCCAGGCAACTTCGCCGCTACCACCATCTCCTCTTGATGCCATGATGTACTTGGTTCCTGAAGCCACTTGCTTGGTGGTTGGATCCGAGGTTATGACTTCTGCCACCTCAATACGATCCAACTCCTGGCCGTTCTCGAAGGTAACAGAGTACTCTACTTCCTTTGAACCGGACTCGCCAGCCTTAATGGTCTTATATTGACCCCGCCAAAGTGTGGAGTCACTAACATAGCTTGTCTTAAATGGGATGCTCTCTTCTCGGACCAGCTTGCCTTCCGCTATGACGTGCAGTGGTTTTTCTACTACGTTGAGATTCAGCACCTCGCCGATCTGCAGATAGGCATTGCTTTCATTGTGTCTGGGATTTGCATCCCTAAGTTCCGTCGTGCTCAGTGAAAACCGCTCCGAAATCTGGGATAACGTATCGTTTTTCTTGACCGTGTAGGTCTTCTGCACTTCTTCCCCGTTCATCAAGAAATTCTCGAATATCTCTTGCTCCGTAAAGGAATTGATACCTACTTCCGTTTCAACATATTCCACGGCCTCGGCTACCCGGACCTCCGTGATCTCAAGTTCCCCGGAAGACACTTCCGGCTGGTAACTGGTGACGATCTTGTCGATGACCTGCTGCCCCTCTTCCTGGGTATGCAACACCGCGACCTGTTCACCTTCTATGTACATTTTGTAGCCTACGGCCACAAAATTCAGTTCCTCGCATAAGTCGGCGATTTCCTCTTCTGTGGAAATCTCCTCCTTTTCTACTCGTACGGGCACATATTCTATGTTGTCCGTATAGTGGATATTCTGGTAATGCTCACTGTTTTCCGACAGATAGCTTTCAACCGCTCTTTCTACATCGGCATAATCCGCGACCACTGCAACCGTCTCCTCGTCCAGTTCTACCGCATAGGCATTGGGAAAACTGCTACCCACGAAATATGTCAGGAACGCCGCAGACAGTGTGCATACGGCAATGGCTGTCACTTTTTTATTGGGTCTAAGACTCAGTCGGCTCAATCCGTGCATTAGTAATCTGCCTGGCGAGGCTATCGCCTGACGAAGTGTCTGGCCCACGATTTCACTCAACGTGATGCTCGCGCATTCCAATCTGGCCACAAATAAGCCGATTTTTTTACCCCAACCGAGGGCTCTCGGTGAGCGGTAGCGCGCCTGTCTTTTTGCATATTCGCGCTTTCCTTCCTGCGGTGTGTGTCCCAAATTCATGTCCTCCCGGATTTCTAGTATTGGATCAAGTCCTTGATTTTATCTCTAGTATACAAATCGTTGCGACTCATATCTTGCATCTGGTCGCCTTCTTGGCCCTTACCGTATAATGATACCATAACTTGAACAAAAATTGCCATCTCCAACCGGATTTTTTGGATCTCACATCCCAATTGGTATGGTTTTTTAATGTCCTGGTTGAATTCCTGCGCATTGGCATGGCATCCACCGCTGCAATAGTACCTGGCCCAACAGTTGCGGCAGGTTTCTTTGCTGTATATATTGGTCTGGCGGAAGATTTCTGAGCGTTCCTGGTCCACTATGCCACGGTCCAGGTCTCCCATTATGAACTCATCCTGACCTACGAACTGGTGGCAGGGATAGATCTCCCCTTCCGGTGTGATGGCTAGGTATTCGAAGCCCGCGCCGCAGGCGCTGACCCTCTTGTAGATGCAAGGCCCTGCCTTAAGATCCACATTGAAGTGAAAGAAGTCAATCGGGTGCCCGGCCTGGTGGCGCTCCAGATAGAAGGCGGCCAACCGTTCATATTCCTCCCGGATGCGCTCCAGGTCTCCCTCGCCAAGCGCGAAATCCGTATCCTCAGAGCAGACAGCCGGTTCTATGCTGAGATGTTTGAAGCCCAATTCGTCGAAACTCTTGACATCCTCACTGAAATCCAGATTATGCTTGGTGTAAGTACCACGTACCACGTAGTCATTGGTCTTCTCGGCCAACTCCAGATATCCCGGCAGAATCAGGTCGTAGCTGGGCTTGTGGTTCTTGGTGTAGCGCATCCGATCATTGACCTCTTTGCGTCCATCCAGGCTGAGTACCAGGGAGATCCGATTCTCCACGATGTAGTCAATGGTCTCCTGGTCCAACAGTACACCGTTGGTGGTCAGAGAAAATTTAAATACCTTGCCGGCCTTGGCCGCCTGTTCATGCCCATAGCGAACCACTTCCTTGACCGTATCCATGGCCATCAGCGGTTCCCCTCCGAAAAAGTCCATCTCCAGAAGTTTGCGCTTGCCGCTGTTTTCAATCAGGAAATCTACAGCCTTTCTTCCCGTCTCCCTGCTCATCAGAGAGGGTTTGCCCCCGAAATCCCCTTGGGATGCGAAGCAGTACGCGCAAGCCAGGTTACAGTCATGAGCCACGTTGAGGCATAAGGACTTGACCCCTTGGAAACGCAGGGGAGGAACTTGTCCGGCAGGCGCAGCAAACAGCATACCCTTTTCCTTAAGGGACAGCAGCTCTTCCAAAATCTCCCTCTCATCCCCACTCAGCGCGAGGTTTGAAACTTCTCCTTCGGCCACGATTATCTTGTTTAATACTTCCAGGCTCTCCTTGTCGAATACATGGGTCGAATTACTTTCGATGTCCAATACGATGTTGGTTCCCAACTTCTCGATGATATGGATGCCCTCAACGTTTAGCTTCATACTTGTCCTTTCACAAAAAGAAATCCTATCCGAAGATAGGATGGTTCCTACTATTTCTACTCTAGTTGGCTATTGGTGCAGGCAGAGCTGGTTGGCCACGGTACAAGAGGTCTTGCATGCGGATTGGCAGCTGGACTGGCATTCACCACATCCACCGGTTTTTTTGGTATCTTGCAACTTGCCTGAGGCAATGGTCTGAATATGCTTTTTCATATCTATTCCTCCTAAATTACTATCTGAATTGTACCATAAATTCCAAAAGCCGGGAAGAGAAATATGCGAACGCAGTCCTGTTACAATCTACACTCGTTGTGTTAAGCCCCTCCATCTTTGCTATAATAGAGAAACCTTGACGAGCTTTACGTGTCATACTTGGTCCCTTTAACAGTAGCGGTATTTATCATAATAAGGCGCTACCCGGATAACTGACCTGCACGTTAGGCAAGAGTTTCCTGTGGACACCTGGTATCCAGCTCCCGCTATTTTCTGCAGGATTATTTAGCAGGTTGCTACTTTTTTAGTCCTTCTACTGTTTTCCTACCTCACATCGCGTGTATTTACTAGTATAATGAAGAGAAAGATACTTATTGCACTTCAGAAAAGGTTACCAGCCTGTATTGTTGGGTTGGGGATTGTCACTCACACTGTTCCAACATTACAGTCTTTGACCTGAGGAGGTCGTATGAGCAAGCAGTATACCGTTTTGGAATTCAATAATCATAGTTTGAAAATTGTTGTAGGAAGACAATTCAAATCATACGCTTTAATCGAGCGTGTCATCACAACGGTTCTGCCAGAAAACATCCGACCTGATCAAGGGCTCTTCGATCCTGCCGTGGTCGGACCCTATCTTAAAGATATCTTCTATAAATTATCCCTCAAAAATAAACGGATTATCGTTAGTATGGCAAACCGCGAACTGACGAGTTATATCCATAACTTTCCCAAGACCTCGAATAAGGACTTATCTTCAGAAATTGAATCCTATCTAGCAAATAGCTTTCCCCTGCACAAGGGCAAACTTGTCTGGGTTTATAAAATCCTGAAGGTGACCAAACACGAGCAGACAATCCTCATCAATGCTATCCACCCAACACTAGTTCAGAGCCTCTATGCCAGCATCGAAAGGGCCGGTCTGACACCAGTTGCTTGCCTCCCTCTTTCAATCTCACTCGGAAAAGCCGTTCTTCAGGCGGATACGATTAACATCCTCCCCCCTGAAACTAGCACGTCTTTTGGCTTGTTTGATATCCATGAAAACTCTAGTAGCATGTCGCTGTTTCAGGACGGAATACTAATCTTCAACAGCATCCTCCCAACCGAGAACCGCATAGAATCCACTGCATTCCTAGGAGAAATCTTCACGGCATATACACAACACATTAAAAGCTTGGCAAAGCACGGTTTTTTAATAACACCAGAACGCTTCTATCTCTCTGGTTCGATGAAAGATCCCTTAAAGGCCCGGAATTTGTTGGAACTCAAGCTGAATAAAACAGTTGATATCATTTGGGCCCTTGGGTCGGTTCGCGCATCAGCCCCCCAGCCTGCCAGCATCAATCAGGAGTTGGCCACGGCAGGTTGCCTATTGTCAGCGCCACCCACGCTCCAGGCGAACTCCGATTTTTTCACTCCCTTGCATGCACTGAAGCAGCAGCGGACAAGGTCCCGCAGAAGTAAATCGTTGTTAGTAGGTGCAAGTGCGCTGTCATTAGTGTTGGCACTCTCATTCGGACTGTCTTATCAGAACAAACTGGATCATTCCAAGGAAAGGTTGCAGCGGCTTCAGTCTGATTTGCAGCAACTTCAACTGTCAGAGGTATCCTCTTCTAGCGAGAATACCTATCTGACCCTTGAGGCAACCCAAATATACCACGACCGGCTACTGGCAACCGAGAGCTTCATCTCCAACCAGTCCAGGATCAGTTCCGAACAATTGTTATCCCTGACACGTAGTATGCCTCCAGATATCATTCTGGAATCACTCACCGTTGAAGGCAGCCAGATCGACCTGTCATGCAATGCTGATACAATTGAAAGCATAGCACGATATGAATACCTTCTTAAAGAGCTACCCTTCATCACGGATGTCTTTATTTTCTCTGTCTCAGACCCAAACAGGGATGTCCAAAACAATAGCATCGGATACTCGTTCATCGCCAACTGCTATGTCAGAAGAGGAGGTGATGGCGATGAAACCTAACGTGAAAAAGTCTAACAGGAGAATCGCCTACCTGTTCTTTGCGATTATGTTTTTCAGCACGCTAGGCTGGGTCTTCACACAGTATCTGGATCCCTATCTGCAGCAATTGGGTTCTATTGAAATGGCATCTGACCAAACTGAGCAGCAAATAGCCAATCTGCAGCTGAGAATCGAAAATAGCCCCACCGCAAAGGAAGATCAATCCGAAGTGCTGCAGGATATAATTCGGCTGCAACAGGGCTATGTGACCGATCTTAATCAGGAAGATGTACTACTTCTGCTGGATATGCTGGCTGCGCAGAACGGCGTTCGCCTAGGGCTCATCACATTTGAAGACCTTAACCAATCACTAGAAGAGAGCTATGACTCCTTCCAGGAAGAGGCCCGGCAGTATTTCTCCCGTGAAGCCGAACTCCAGCCTGTTTTTCTGAATAATGCTGCAGAATCCCCTGGAGTGCCTGCCCCATTACCGCTTGATGAACTCAGGGTCTCTTTGCGGCTCTACGGAACATACAATGATTGTTTATCCTTAATACAGTCCTTGGAGAACCTGCCTTACGATATGGCCATAACTGGTTGTAGCATGGTTCCTGATGAAGGTTCCATACTCCGCACCACCTTGGATCTATGGTTCTTCGCACTACCGAACACCTTCGACCAGAACAACCGAATCGCCGAAGTTACATACACTGATTTCCGTCTTCGGGAGAATCCATTTGAATACATCTCACATTGATAGGTACGCACATTTCAACCCGGATGAAAAGCAAACTTATGCTAGCTATCTGCCAGAGGGAGTCGGTCATTTAATGACCGTCAAAAACCCTGAAAATACGGAACCAGCATCTACCCTTAAACAAAAAAAAGAGTGCTGCACGACTACAACTAAGTAGTCCTGCAGCACTCTTTTTGGTGCCTCGACGCGGAATTGAACCACGGACACGAGGATTTTCAGTCCTCTGCTCTACCAACTGAGCTATCGAGGCGTGTTGGTACCCCATCCGCGACTCGAACGCGGGACACCCTGATTAAAAGTCAGGTGCTCTAGCCAACTGAGCTAATGGAGCATGCTTCAACAACTTCTATATAGTAGCAGTATACACTCTCTTTTGTCAACAAGTTTTTTGTGTAATGCTACCCCATCTATTCGAAGATGGGGTAACGGTTTATGGTCTGCTCTCTTCCCGGGCCTACGGCCACGATGGACACCTTGGCTCCCACCAAATCCTCAATGCGCTGGATATAATCCTTGGCGTTTTGGGGTAGCTCTTCATACGAAGTGATGTCGCTGGTCTTCTGCATCCA